>JAVVFD010000036.1:0-19627 GCA_032250935.1 bacterium | reverse complement strand
ATGAGGGGGGGAGATGAAATATTTAAGGGCGGGATATTTGGCAGCCATTTGTATTTCATCGCTGCTGTTCCTTTCGCCACTTAGCTCTTTTGCTCAGGAGAAAGAGATCTCCATAAAGGTTGCCGAGAAGGTTCCTCTGCTTGAAAATCCCCATACCTCCGGCGACGATGGCTGCCCTTTCTGCCATGTAAAGGTAAAGGTCAAGGTCGATGGCAGGGAGACGGAATTACTTAAGCTGACTGAAAGCAGGGATAAGCTTTGTGACAAATGTCACACTCTGGGGGAGGAACATGAAGTTGATCCCTTCCCTTATAGCTTACCTGGATTAAAAAAGCAGATGAAAAAACGCGGGATATTGACCGGCACGGAAAAAATTACCTGTCTGAGCTGCCATGATGAGCATGCTGCATCCGGGAGACTCTTTCAGCTTGTTACATCTGCCGATAATTTTTATATTGAGTCTAAAAGAATTGATCCGCACTGGCGCCGGGGATATTGCTTTGCCTGCCATAACAAGGATGCAGAGAAATATCCTTCCTCTTTTAAAAGGAAAGGGGATATTGAAAAGGTATGCGGAAATTGCCATGACGCAATTTCCGGTGATATGCTAATTCATGCTACCGGAATGGCCCCGTCAAGGGAGATCAAGTCCAGGATGCCGAAGAGTTTCAAACTCTCACCAGATGGGAAGATAGGTTGTCTAACCTGTCATGAACTCAAATATCAGTGCCTTGAAAAGGAATATGAAAGGAAGGGCGCAGATCCGAGATTTTTCAGGGGCGGGCCCTATCAGAGCCGCACAGACCTTTGTTATAAATGCCATAAAAAGCAGAGCTACGGACGACTGAATCCCCACGACCAGATAAACGATGAAGGCGAACTTATGGAGGATGTATGCCTTTATTGTCATGCCGAGCTCCCGGACCCTCGTATTGACAAGGGAATTAGTAATGTTAAATTTGTTGTGAATGACCTTAAAGAGCTATGTCAGAGGTGCCATAGGGACAGGCCACATCCGGGCGGACGTTTTATAAACTTTGATCATCTTGTAACGCCATCTCCGAAGATCAGATTCTTTATGCGTCATTCTGAAAAGATGAATAATGTAGCTCTGCCACTTGAGCCGGATACTGGAAAGATATTTTGCGCCACCTGCCATAACCCCCATGAAAGGGGCGTTTTGAGGGGGAGATATGACAAAGGTGCCGATGGACCCCAGCGGTTAAGACTCGGATCTGGCTTTGAGATATGTAGCGCCTGCCATGCAGATAAAACCGGTATGTAAGCCGTTTTGATAATATTTCTTAACACCGGTCTTCCTCTGTTTTCAGTTTGAACTCCCTATTTATAAGCTCTTTTTTCCAAGCTTCAATTTATGATTCAATTCAGCAAGCCTGAAAAGTATTTGGCCCCCGAGGCTATAGACTTTATGGCAAGAGAGATTCTGGATGCCGCAGGCAACGAGGTTTTTTTTATCGGTAAGGCTGTTTCAGGGGAAACGCTTGCAGCCGTCCGAGTTGCGGCGAGAGGCAACTCCTTCTCAGTCCCGGCAATACTGAAAACTGTACGTACAGGCGACATACTCATCCACAATCACCCATCGGGCGACCTTGCCCCTTCTGACGCGGACATGCTTGTAGCCTCTGCCTCCGGAGAAAGGGGCGCCGCTTTCTTTATCATCAATAATCAGGTAGATAATCTTTATGCAGTTGTTCCTCCCTTTGAAGAGCAAAGGGTAGTCCCTCTTGAAGCGGATGAGGTGCTTTCTCATCTGAGGGCCGATTCATCACTCTCGTCATATCTGGAGGGATATGAGGAAAGGCCGCAGCAGCTCGATATGGCCTCAAATGTATGTGCCGCCTTCAATGATGAAAAGATAGCCATTATTGAGGCCGGAACCGGAACCGGAAAGAGCATAGCCTATCTCATCCCCGCAGTCTTATGGGCGCTCAAAAATTCCGAGAGGGTTGTCATCTCCACAAATACGATAAATCTTCAGGAACAGCTTATTTTTAAGGATATTCCCCTTATTCATAAAAACGTCTGCAAGGATTTTAAGGCGGTTCTTATAAAGGGTAGGGGCAACTATGCATGCAAGAGAAAGGCGTCGCTGTTATCAAGTGAAGGAAATTATCTTTTTGAAGATGATGCCATTGCCGAAGAGCGGCTCATGCTTGAATGGACTGAAAAAACAATAGAGGGAAGCAAGGCCGAACTCGACTTTCTGCCAAGAGATGATAGCTGGGAAAAGGTGTCATCCGAGGCTGATCTTTGTCCCAGGACCAAATGTAGATTTTACAATGAATGTTTCTATTACAGGGCAAGGAGGGAGGCCGCCTCATCGGACATCCTGATAGCAAATCATCACCTTCTTTTCGCCGATCTCGCTGTAAAGGGGGAAAGCGGCGGTCATAGTGAAGGCGCAGTAATGCCTCCTTACCAGAGGGTCATTATGGATGAGGCGCACAATATTGAGGATGTTGCAACTGAGCATTTCGGGGCCGGAGATAGCAAGAGAGGCTTTATGCTTCTGGCCGGGCGTCTTATCGGGAAAAAAGACAGGAAGAAGGGACTCCTTCCCTTTGTCCATATGAAGATGATCAAGAGAAAGGGGTGCCTCCCGGGATCATTTATGCAGGAGACCTCCTCTTACATAGGGGATGAACTGCTCTCCCATGTCGATAGTATGAGAGAGCTGGCCACGGAGTTCTTTGATATGGTGGGATATTTTGCCCTTGATGTTAAAAAAGACCCCTCTGACACAGATTTTTCATCAGGCGAAAAAAAACTGAGGATAACAGATGAGCTGAAAGAGCTAAGTGACTGGAAGGAGCTTTGTGACGTCGCGCTTTCAGTTTTGTATCAGACCAGGATATGCAGGAAGGGTCTATTGAAGGTTATCGATGCCCTTGAAGACCTACCTGAAGGGGACGACAGGGACGATTTTTCTGCCCAGCTCATGGAATTCAAGGCATATTCAGATAGGCTTCAGCGGTTTCTTGGCGCCATAGATCTGTTTTTCTTCCATGAGGCCGAAGGGAGCGTAAAGTCGATTGATGTCTCCCAGAGAGATAGAGGCCTGTCGGTCAGGCTCAAGATATCCCCTGTATCCATATCCGAGACTATGAACTCCCATGTTTACGATATCCTGAAGACGGCGGTGCTGACCTCTGCAACATTGTCTGTAAACAATAAATTTGATTACATAAGAGGCAGGCTAGGCCTTAAAGCGGAAGCTGAAAGGCTTACAGAATTAATGCTTGAATCGCCCTTTGATTTTAAACGGCAGGCATTCATAGGCATACCCACCGACATGCCGCTACCAACTGATAAGACCTATGAAAGTGAGCTGGAAAATATTGTAGGCAGGTCTCTTGCCATATCGGGCGGAAGCGCCTTTGTCCTTTTTACATCATACAAGCTGCTTAACAGGCTTCATAGCTCCCTGTCTGCTGATAGAAATCTTTCCTCTTACGATATGATGAGGCAGGGGGAGGCTCCAAGGACCGCCCTCCTGGACCGTTTCAGGAAGATCAAAAGCTCGGTTATATTCGGCAGCGATTCGTTCTGGGAGGGCGTCGATGTGCCCGGTGATGCCCTAAGCTGCGTTATCTTGACAAAGCTTCCCTTCAGCGTGCCTGACGACCCCCTTGTCGAGGCGAGGTGCGAGCTTATTGCAAAGGAGGGAGGGAACCCCTTTATGACCTATATCCTGCCCCAGGCGGTTCTTAAGTTCAAACAGGGCTTCGGCAGGCTTATAAGGAACAGCTCCGATAGGGGGGCCGTCATTATACTGGATAGCAGGGTGGTTAGGAAGGGTTACGGCAATCTTTTTATCAGATCACTCCCCAATTGCAATATAAACAGGGGACCAGCCGATGAAATCCTTGATGAAATGAAAGGTTTTTTTGAGCAATCTTTATAGTGAATAGTAGCCTCCTTTTTAATTAGCACGCTGATAGCGCCTCTCTTTCGTTCAATAATATTGCCTATCTTCAAATCGACCTTGTTTTTAAGAGCCCTAAAAAATTACAGAGGCGACATATATTGCTAAATGTGCGACATATATTGCTTTTTTAGGTTTTTATGTTGACATTAATCAATGGGCTGTATAGTGTTGCAATATTTTTGTCAGTTATTCGAATAGCAGTCAGTATTTGATCACCCCCTTGCTTGATCACCCCCTTGCTTGATCACACCTGCCTTTGATGAAGCCATCACTCCGTATGGTTCACCATGTAAATTACGTTTAGGAGGCTGTAAATATGAGCTTAATCCGTGATGGGTTTTCTGTATTAACTTTTCTTACCTTGTTGTTCTCGATTTTCTTCTCCCCCCTCACCGATGAGGTGCGGGCGGCCAATCAAAATAAGCTTATAGTCTCGGAAGTATCGGGATATCCGAATCTTTTTTCTCCAAATGGTGATGGCAACCTCGATTCATCTTATATTGAGGCATCGGTCAACATCAAAGGCACAGGTGAAACGGTTAATGCAGTTCTTCATGAAACGGTGCGGATTGAAGACCGGCATGATTCGGAAATATTGACAATTTCACTGGAGAAAAGCCTCGATATCCCTGTGGGAGACCGGTATGTTGAGTCAATGAAAGCGGAGTGGAAAGGCATGGACGCTGCTGGCAACGTTGTTCCCGATGGGCCATATGTTTTTACTACAGTTTTTAATTTGTTGAAGGGTTGCAAAGGTAAGGGAGATAATAGGGATGATCTCAAAAGCGGTAAAGTAGATCTCACTGGCGATTGCAACAGTGGAGAGGGTAGTGACTCCAAAGAGGCAAAAGTTATTGCCAGCACCCAATCCATATCAGGCGAAATAAACATAGACAACACAGCACCCGTTATTACAGTAAAGGGTATATCGGAAGGTTCGGTCACCAATAAGGATGTGACGATCACCATATCCATAGAGGAGCTGCATCCGTCATCTCAGTCTATTACCTTGAACAATCAGCCATTCACCAGCGGTTCGACCTTGACGGAGGAAGGTCAATATGTATTGTCCGTTATTGCAAAGGACATGGCGGAAAACATCGCAATCAGCAGTATTACGTTTACTATTGATAAGACTGCACCGTTAATTGGCATTGCATCTCCTCCGGCGGAAGCGTTTCTTAACGACCCAGCTCCTGAAATAAAAGTCGAATACTCTGACGCACTGTCCGGCATAGATCTCTCGGCGGCAACCATTGCATTGGATGGCATCGATGTCACAGGGTCAGCGAGAGTTACTGAATCTGGCTTAACCTGCCTGCCGACCTTTCAGTTGCCGGAGGGTGTGCATACAATAACGGCTTCCGTATCAGATAAGGCAGGCAATGTTTCTAATCATGGGATAACCTTCACGGTGGATCTGACGCCGCCCGATATAGGTATTCTGTTGCCTTCCGACGGTTCCCCCATCAATAATGATGTTCCTGAAATCAGTGTTCAATATGCAGATGCCTTGACCGGTATAGACGTTTCTACCGCTGTCGTTAAGTTAAATGGTCTCGATATTACAGGGGAGGCCGCTCTTACCGAAACGGGTATAACATACACTCCATCATCACCGCTCTTTGAAAGATCATACACCATCACCGCTTCAGTAAGCGATAAGGCGGGAAACAATACAAACCACAGCATAACATTTATTGTCGATAAGACGTCGCCCCTTGTTGATTTCGTTTCGCCCGAGGATGGGGCAACGATTGATAATGCGACACCAGAGATATCTATTGAATTTTCCGACAAGCTCTCCGGTGTCGATCTTTCATCAGTTTCTCTGTCAATTAGCGATATTGACGTGACTCTTAATGCAAATATTTCTGAGAATTCTTTAAGTTATATGCCAGATTCTCCTCTTGAAGAAGGTGATTACACGGCATCCATTTCGTTATCTGATAGGGCAGGGAACATGAACGAGTCGACCCTGTCTTTTAATGTGCAATCAAGTTGTCCCAAATCTGTGCCGTTTAATGATTCTGCAGAAAGTCCTTTTATTTTCCCTGAGCCCGGATTTGAACTTGGTGCCTACGAATTTTCCTATTCAACTCCTAAGCATAAAGGTTCTGAGTTTGTTGATGTAAATAATGATTGTATCAACGATATGGTTTTACTGGTTAGGCAGAGTCAATGGAGGGGCACGGGTAGATCGAAGCTTTCCGTCGTTTTAGGGAAGAGCGACGGTACTTTCGAATCTCCTGTTACTTTCGGAGATGTTAGTGGGTACGGGAGCATGGTTGTCGATGATTTCAACGGCGATTCCTTTCCCGATATCGTCATGTCCAATACGTATACCAATTCATGGTGGGGGGAAAGGTATAATGAAGTTCGCGTATACCTGAATAACCAGGATAGTTCATATACCCTCGGCTATGAATATCAATTAGATTATCTTAATGGTTTTTTGGTCGGTGGCGTTATGTCAGGAAACTTTGATCAGGATAGTTCACGCGACATTGTCTTATTTGCCAGTAATATGCAATATAACAGTAATGACAGACGCATTTTTACTTTCTCCGGCAACGGTGACGGATCGATTGACAAAGGCACCGAAACGAAGCTTGATGGTGTTAACAACATGGAAAAAGTAGAAACAACGGACCTGAATAATGATGGGATAACGGATATTGTAGTAGCTTGGCCAGATAAAATTGCTCTTCTAACGGCAAATGGTGACGGAACGTTCGTTAATTCGGCTGTGGAAGATTTAGACTTAATGGCTTCTTCATTTGCTTTAACCGATCTGGATAGGGATGGCTATATGGATGTAGTGGCTACTGGTGCTTTTGAGGGGGACAATTATGCTTCCAGTCAACAATGGGGATATTTGGTTTTATTCGGGGATGGAGATGGCGGAATTAAAGAAAGGAAAAGTGATTCATTCCTTATTTCTTTAAACACAAATAATTTCAAATTTTTTTTAAATGATCAGACGGGCGATGATTTTGAAGATCTCATACTTGTTAATAATAATAGTCAGCATGGTGGCAACATTCATCAAGGTGGCAACATTTATGTAGTGCCGGGGAATGGAGATGGAACTTTTAATGACACCTCACCAATAAAATCTATTATTGCTCATAATGATTGGGGAATGATAAGGCACACAGATATGGACAAAGATGGAAAAGGTGATATTGTTAACATTCATGAAGATCATGTTTTTATCCTATTCGGCAGGGATGACGGAACATTTACAGACCGGAAGGAAATATTAGCAAAATATGGAGAGAAGCAAAGGATAATTTCTGCAGATTTTGATGGTGATAAGACCCCGGATCTGGCCATGGCAGGCGGCAGTGAGGGCGCGCTCTTTTCTACTATTCTAAACAAGGGTAGTGGATGGACTGAAAGTCTCTTCAGGGAAAGTAGTCGTTACAGGGTAGGCGATGGCCCTTCTTCTGTCAAGGTGAGTGATCTGAACGGCGATGGAAAACCGGACGTTATAACTACCAATTATTTTACAAACGATATATCCGTCTTGTTAAATACTGATGAAGGGAGCCTAGAGGTACCCGTTACGTACTCCGTTGGGGAGCGCCCTCACTCTGTAATTACAGAAGACATGAATGGGGACGGGCATCTTGATATTATAGTGGCAAGTAAATCAAAAGCACATTTGACAATCTTGTTTGGAGCAGGTAATGGGACATTTCCAGTAAAAAAAGAGTTGAATAACAATGGATGCTATTCTATGGATGGGAGTGGAAATCCCAATAGCCTGCTCATAGCTGATTATAACGAAGATAATATCCCGGACATCGTTTATTTTGGTTGCGTAGCTAATAATTATTCGACTAATACACTTATAATGATTGGCCATGGTGACGGTAATTTTCAGACAACACAGATGGACGGGATAAGTGCACGATATGGCGTAAGCGGTGATTATAACGAAGATGGACGCCTCGATTTGGCTTTCAATGATGGAAGCTATATAAAGCTGTTATTTGGAAGAGGAGACGGTACCTTCATCGACAACAATATAAAGTTTTCTGATAGAACACCGTACTTGTTCGGGGCAGATTTTAATAAAGACGGGCATCAGGATTTTATTTCCCGTTACAATCTTTACTCAGGTGATGGCCGTGGTGGTTTTCAAACTGCGGAGTTGGATGATATAAGCTTTATCGGAGGATATTTAGGCGAAATACAAACGAAGATTGCGGATCTTAACGGTGATGGTGAGGCGGACATATTGGTGGATACTTCACAGAAGATGGATCTATGGCTCGCCAGCGGAGATGGGAGCTTTGAAAAAAAATCGTCGATAGAGTATTTAAACTTTCATAATAATGGTTCTTATGGTTTGTTGTTTGGCAATACCATTGATGTGGGCGATATCAATGGCGATTCAGTTTCAGATATTATTTTCGTAGACGGGGCATCGTTGTATGTACTGGCTGGGAGTGGAAACGGGATGTTTCCTGGGAGAACAGACTATATCGGAGATGGTTGGGAAACAGGTGATAATGTGGCAGCGGCAGATTTTAATGGAGATGCCAACCAGGATATTGCTGTCAGCATATCTAACGGCGATAAACATAGAGTGAGCGTATATCTCGGAAGAGGCGATAATACCTTTATGGCGGGAGCAACTATTGACATACCGGATGCCTCAAGTATAAGAGAACGTTATATTTATTCGGAAGATTTTAATAATGATGGTCTTCCTGACATTTTATATCAGCAAGTCTCTATTTCTGATTATCTGAATGACAAGCTCTATGTTTTTTTGAACATGGAAGATGGAACATTTGGTGAGGCTCTCTCTTATTCTACCCCCCGTGGCAGCGAGATTATTTTGCATGATGTTGATGGTGACGAATTTGTTGATATAGTTAGTCCGTTTACAAAGCTTATAAGCTGGAATGATTATGATCTCGGTATCTCGATCCATAAAGGAACCGGAACCGGCTCCTTTTCTTATGAGGCAACGCTTCCTATCGGCAATTACTCAGAAAATACTAAATCATATGTTGCCCTAAAGGATTTTAACGGGGATGGTCATGCCGATATAGCGGTTAGTAAAAGAATTGATAGTAATAGTTATAATTTTTCTTCTGATCTTATGGTGTTTATTAATGATGGAGACGGCTCATTTACAACTTCTCCGATCATAAACGAGGTGAAAAACATTAATGGGTTCATAATTACGCGGGATTTTGATCAGGATGGGACGACTGACCTGGTAACAAACGGTTATTTTATGATTTCATTTTTAAGTGGTAACGGAGATGGTACATTTAAACCTTCGATAGAATATGCTACTTCTTATATCCCGCAGGCAAATTTGATAAGCGAAGATTTTAACCTTGACGGACGGCCTGACATAGCTACGGGTGGTGACATTCAACTGCTTTTAAATACTTCACCTCCATTATACACACCACTGTCTGTGCCAAGTACTTTAAGAGCAGTTGCCGGCGATAAGGTTGTTATGCTTACCTGGAAAGCCGTCATGGGTGATGATGTTGATGGATACAATATTTACAGGGGGCTTGTTTCAGGTGGCGGTTATGAAAAGATCAATAGTGTGTTTGTTTCATCCCCTGCTTTTACGGATACCTCTGTAACAAACGGCACTGAATACTATTATACGGTTTCTGCCGTGGATAAAGACGGGGAAGAAAGTTCATATGCATTTAAGGTGAGGGCAAGGCCTGACGTTCCTGACACAACTGCTCCTGTTGTGAAGATAACCACGCCTGTTCTTGGGCAAAATTTATTCAATCCATCGATCTTTGTTTCAGGAACTGTCAATGAAGCAGAAGCAGAAGTGACCGTTAACCGAATTGCGGGAACTGTCCAGAAAAATGCTGGTACTTTTACGGCTTATGATATCCCTCTCAACATCGGCGAGAATACAGTTAGCGTAACTGCAGTAGATGCAGCGGGTAACAGTTCATCCGATTCTATCACCGTCGTTTATATGCCCCCTGCAACAATGGAAGGGATAATAAAAGATGAAGTAACGGGACAGCCGGTTGAGTATGCTCGTGTTTTTGTAATTGATTCTGAAAAAACCCAGGAATTGCACAGAACGGGTGCAGATGGGAAGTATTCTTTTCTGAAAATAATTCCTGGGGAGGTGTCAATTACGGTAACACCAAATAGCTGGAATTACGAATCAGTTACTATATCTAAAACTATCTCCTCCGGGGAAAATCTGTCTTTGGATATAGCTCTGCCGCTCTATCCCGCATCAATCAGGGGCTATATATACGATTCCTATACCTATGACCTGATAGGAAGCGCAACGGTGTCCATAAAGGATCCGAAGAAGACGCAGACGCTCAATTCAAATGATTACGGTTACTTTGAGTCATATAACATAGCGCCATACGAGGTTACCATTACAATATCTAAAGATGGCTATGAACCCTATACGAAAACATACAATTTAACCAATCAGTATACTAACTATCTCTATTTTTATCTTGACAGCCTGCCACCTGCTCCTCCGACCGACGTGCAGGCAACTCCCGGCATAGTAAGGGCAGACCTTTCCTGGAATGCAAACAGTGAAGGAAACCTGGACTACTATAATATCTATAGGTCTACTGTTTCAGGAACAGGGTATACCCTGGTAGATTCCGTGCCTTACGACACTACCTCTTATGCGGATACAGAGGTCACGGGAGGCACAACGTACTACTACGTTGTTACCGCCGTGAATACATCTTCAATGGAGAGTGAACATTCAGCGGAGCTTATGGTTGTTCCCGATCAAATAGTAGCTCCTTCTGCTCCGACCGGTTTAAATGCTCTTCCAGATAAGGGAAGGGTGGATCTGGCCTGGGACCAGAATAGTGAAACAGAGGTCGAGGGGTATAAGCTCTACAGAACTACAAGCTCCGGTTCTGACTATACCCTTATCGCTTCCCTGTCTGATAATGAACTTTCATATTCCGATACCGGAGTAGAGGGTGGGGTTACATATTACTATGTCCTTACCGCCGTTAACAGCTGGTCGCTTGAGAGCGCATGGTCGGAGGAGGTTTCCGCCGTACCGGAAACAATAATTGTGCTGGCGGAGATAACATCGCCCTTTTCCGGAAGCTATCTTTATACCTCTTCTGTGACCGTAATGGGGACGGTAGAGAGCCTCTCTCCCGAGGCGGGCGTTGTTATAGTTGTGGAGGCCGAAACGAAAGATGGTCCCTTAGCAAGGAGCTACCTTGCGCATTACAGCGACGGCAGCTTTGCAGCCGAGGTAGAGCTTTTCTCGGACGCATCCACTCAAATCATCAAGGCGATCGCGACAATCCCCAGCGGCGAGTTCCATGAAACCTCCGTCACCGTCTATAAATTAGGTGCTTTGGATGTTGTCAAACTCACTGCCGCACCGACAAGTGGCATCATAGCCGCCGATACGGGAGACTTCGAGGTGACTTTCGAGGCGGAGTTCACAGGCAGTGGGGCACCGATAAGCTATTCCTGGGATTTCGACGGCGACGGTTCGGAAGACAGCGTGACTACAGCCCCCGGCCCTGTCACCTATAGCTATACCTTCTCAGGACTTTTCACCCCGGAGGTAACGGTCACCTTGAGCGATAATACGGAAGGATTGCCTACCCGTGACCCTTTCGTGAAAGACCCGATAAGAGGGGGGAGGAGGGCAGACCTACAGTGCAACTACGGTGGTGAATGTGCAGTCACTGGATCAGTTGGATGCCCTGTTAAAGACCAAGTGGGAGGAAATGAAAGATACCATGACATTAAGTAATATAGAAACGATACTGAATTTCAATCATCCTTCCTCACAACAGAAATATAGTAGAGTTTTCAATAACCTGAAAGAGCGCCTCCCTGCAATTGCGGAAAGCATGAGTGAAGTTCACATGGATTATATGCGTGGTGACACTGCTGAGTATAGTGTCAGCAGGTTGGAAAATGTCAGTGGAGAGATGAAGGAGATTACTTATTTTATCTACTTTGTTAAGGATAATAATGGATTGTGGAGAATTGAGAGTTTCTAGAATAAGGATAAAGAAGCTATGGAAAAAACAATTGCGGTAAAGAGAGATAAACCTTCAAAAGTAAAGTGGATTGTCCTGGCTTCGATAGTCGCCATCTATATATTCATCGCCTTTGTGGGGCATACTATTTTTCTTGGCATGGGCCGCAAGTGGCTGCTCTATTATGACAGGGGCTATGAGGCTAGAATAGTGGATGCTGAGAAGGGAGAGCCTGTAGAAGGGGCGCTTGCCGTTGCGCTGTGGGAACTGGATATGATTCCCGGCGAGGGGTATGCCGGTTATGCCAAGATTATTGTTGGGACGACTGACAAGGAAGGGGCCGTTAAGTTCCCCGGCTGGATAGGGTTCAGTCCTTTCATGTTTTTTGCGGCAACCGATGACAACGCGCCCCGTATTGTATTTTATAAGCCGGGGTATAAGGTAGAGCGTCGGCTGGGTGAGGGCGTTCATAAGGAGATTCCCCTAAAGTTGACAAGAGTATTTACGGATGAGGAGATTTGGAAAAATCATAAAGAATTTAGAATTGATGCAGATTTTCCAAGTGGAACACACTATTCCAAAAAACAACTTAGTTTAATTTTATCGCATATTAAGAAAGTTATAAATCAATTATCTAATGAAATATCAAGTTCGAAACAACTTATCATGAAAGATATCGAAACTGACCGAGCGTACTGGGTGGAGGGTAAAAGATGAATAAATTGTTGAATAGACTCTTACTTGTTATCTTCAGTTTTTTTATGATGTTGGGTGTTGGTTATTCGTATGAAAAAAAGGTTCATGAAAAGATAACAGAATATTCCATCGAAAAATCAGACCTTCAACTATATCTCTCTGGAAATCTTCAAATATCAGTAGCCGATAAATATAACGGGTATCCTTTTGATCAATGGATAATCAAGGGTAGTGCCTTTGAGGATGGGGAGTATGTAGGATTTGGAGAAAAAATATGGAGCGCTGCCTGGGAAGAAGCGCGTTATACGAACCACTTTTATGATCCTGTAACGGGATCTGGTCTTAATGATGAACTCTGCATGAAGAAGCTGGCCTCATGGGCCTGTATTAATCCAACCGGTGAACCTTCGTGGCAGTGGGGTAAGGATTCTTCGGGAAATGACTACAGTTTGATAAGGGCGAGGCATTATTTTAAAAATGTTTTAACTCAGACAAATGCTGGTGTAAGGGAAGAGAACTTTGCAAATATGTTCCGCTCTTTGGGGCAGGTTGTGCACCTGATCCAGGACAAGTCTGTTAAGCCAGACCTGCGGTGATAGTGACCTGCCCTCTACTCTACCCGGAATTCTTCTTAAGTTAAAAGAAGTCTCCTCATTTACTGCTGCTTCACCTCCGGAAACATCCAAAAATCTTGACAATTTCATGGAATCGTTTATTATCAACTTAAAACTTTATAACTAGGATGCATTATGCTTAAGGCTAAAGATATTATGAGTTCCTCCGTCATTACCGTCAAAATGGATACTTCCATTGCTAGGGTGGCGGAAATATTTCACGACAACGGCATAGGCGGCGCTCCTGTTGTTGATGATGAAGGTAAACTTTTGGGAATCATCACCGAGAGCGATCTTATCGATCAGAATAAAAAGCTTCATATTCCTACCGTCGTTGCCATATTTGATGCAGTTGTCTACCTTGAAAGTCTCAGGAAGTTTGAAGAAGAGCTTAGAAAGATGACGGGCAATAAGGTAAAGGACCTTTGTTCTACTGATGTTAAAACTGTGGATGTAGATACGCCTGTCAACGAGATAGCGTCAATCATGGCCGACTCTCACTTTCACACTATTCCCGTTCTTGAAAACTCCCTGCTTGTCGGGGTTGTTGGAAAGGATGATATAGTCAAGACGATGGCATCAGCTAAAATCTCCTCATAACTTTCTCTTTTATTTATTGTGAAAGCTTTCATATTTTCCTCTATGAATACGGGGGAGACTGTCAACTTCGGTAGAAAACTTGGCGGCATGCTTGAAAAGGGAATGGCGCTAGCCTTGAGCGGCGAACTCGGCGCCGGGAAGACCACCCTTGTAAAGGCAATCGGCGCCGCCCTTGGCATCTCTGAGGAAGATATCTGCAGCCCCTCATATACGCTGGTCAATGAATATGAAGGGCGTTTGCCCGTATACCACTTCGATCTCTACCGCTTGACCGATTCATCACAGCTTTATGAACTTGGGTATGATGACTATCTGGAAGGAGAGGGTATATCCATTGTCGAATGGGCCGATGCCGTTGCAGATGCGCTTCCAGGTGAATATTTAAGCATAAAGATTGAGATAGTCTCAGATGATGAAAGGAACTTTACCGTCACGGCGGCAGGAAAACGATATGAGACTTTAGTTGCTGAATTAAGCAGCTTTAAGTAGGGAAAGAGGCTTTGATTTACGATATATGCATAATCGGAGGAGGACCGGGAGGTTACAGCGCAGCCATCAGGGGGGCGCAACTCGGCGCAAAGGTTGCCCTTGTTGAAAAGGAGTCCCTCGGGGGGACCTGCCTCAATCACGGCTGCGTGCCGACAAAAAACCTTTATTCCGCATCGGAAGTTTTAAGGAGCCTGTCAGAGGCGGACAGATTCGGTATAAAGGCGGGCGCTGTCAGTTTTGATTTTGCCGAGATGATGCAGAAAAAAAATGAGGTTGTTGCCCATCTTGCAGGGGGGCTTCAAAAGCTCTTTAAAGATTATAAGATTGACATATTCAAGGGAAAGGGCTCCATTGAAGAGTCAGGCGGGGATGTGGGCAAGGTCAGGGTCGACAGTCCGTCAGGCTCCTCTTTTGTAGAGGCTGAAAACATAATAATCGCCACAGGCTCAGAGGCTGCCGATATTCCCCCCTTGAGGATAGACGGCATGAAGGCGCTCGGCAACAGGGATGTTCTCAGTCTCGGCGAGCTACCCGACTCTTTGATTATTGTCGGCGGAGGCGTTATAGGCTGCGAGTTTGCAAATATCCTTGCGCGGATGGGAGTAAAGGTAAGCCTTATTGAGGCGCTTGATAAAATTCTGCCTCATGCTGAAAGAGAGATATCGAGATTAATCAGAAAGCGTTTTGAAGAGCGCGGAATTAAGATCATAACGGGGAGTCCCATAGTGGATGCCGAACTCAAGGGTTCGGGCGTTAGTATTAAACTTGCTGACGGGACCGAGCTTTTTGCTGAAAAGGCGCTCATGGCTATAGGGAGGAGGCTGAACAGTTTCGGCCTCAACCTGGAAGAGGCGGGCATAGAGATGGACGGAACCGCAATCAAGGTAAACGGGAAGATGGAGACATCTTCAAAAGGTGTTTATGCCATTGGCGATGTGGTTGGAAAGATGCCCCTTGCCCATGTAGCGGCACGGGAGGGGATAGTTGCCGCCTCAAACGCTATGGGAAAGGAGGAGCAAATGGATTACTCTGCCGTTCCCATGGCGATATACGTTCACCCTGAAGTGGCGAGCGTAGGCAGGGGAGAGGAGGCGCTCAAGGCGGCCTCAGTTGATTACCGCGTAGGGAGGTTCCCCTACCTTGCAAACGGCAAGGCCGTCGCCATGAGGGAGGAGGACGGCTTTGTGAAGGTGCTTACTTCTGTAGTTGATGACAAGGTGCTTGGGGTTCACATAATGGGCGCACATGCATCGGACCTTATTGCCGAGGCGGCGCTTGCAATGAAGATGGGTTGCACAACCAGGGATATATCGGATACTGTTCATGCCCATCCTACCCTTTCCGAGGCCCTCCTTGAGGCGTGGGAGGATACGGAAGGGATGGCTATTCATAAAATGGGAAAAAGAATTATATAGTTAAGGAAGACGGATATTATGGCTCTTATAGTTCAAAAATTCGGCGGCACATCTGTGGGGAGCGTCGAGAAGATAAAAAACGTTGCAAGGAGGGTGGTTAGGGAGAAAGAAAACGGCAACGACCTGGTCGTCGTTGTCTCAGCCATGTCTGGAGAGACAAACAGGCTCGTTGCGATGGCCCAGGAAATTTCTGAAAGACCGACCGAGAGGGAATACGATGTGCTCGTATCAACGGGCGAGCAGGTGACTATCGCCCTCCTTTCCATGGCGCTTCACGAGATGGGACATGAAGCGGTGTCATACACGGCAGGGCAGGTGAAGATCGTAACGGACAGCGCCCACTCAAAGGCGAGAATCAAGCGGATAGATGATGAAAGGATACACGCAGACCTTGCCAAAGGGAAGGTGGTTGTCGTGGCCGGTTTTCAGGGGGTGGACGAAGAGGGCAATCTGACCACCCTCGGGAGGGGAGGCTCCGACACCAGCGCAGTTGCAATCGCAGCCGCGCTCAAGGCGGACCTTTGCGATATATATACAGATGTTGAAGGCGTCTATACGACGGACCCCAATATCTGCGATAATGCGCGAAAGCTCGACCGCATCTCTTACGATGAGATGCTGGAGATGGCAAGCCTGGGTGCGAAGGTGCTCCAGACAAGATCGGTCGAATTTGCAAAAAAGTACAATGTGCCGCTGCAGGTAAGGTCTACCTTTTCGGATAACAAGGGCACTATGCTAACGAAGGAGGATAAGGATATGGAAAAAGTAGCGGTTTCCGGGGTTGCCTACAATAAGGACGAGGCCAAGATAACTATCATGGGGGTACCCGACATGCCCGGCATTGCAGCCAAGCTCTTCGGCCCCATATCGGATGCAAATATAAACGTCGATATGATAATTCAGAATATAAGTCAGGACGGCCACACGAATATGACCTTCACCGTGCCGAAGGGCGACTTTAAAAAGGCACTTGAGCTTGTGGAAGATGTTGCCAAAGAGCTGGGCGCCCAGGGCGTGTTGGGAGACCCTGACATATCCAAGGTCTCCGTTATAGGGGTGGGGATGAGAAGCCACGCCGGTGTCGCATCGTCTGTTTTCAAGGCCCTTTCAGACGAAGGCGTGAATATCCAGATGATCAGCACATCGGAGATAAAGGTCTCCTGCGTGATCGACTCCAAATATACCGAACTTGCCGTGAGGGTGCTCCATGATGCCTTCAACCTTGCTGAAGATGAGGTGAGGGAGGAAAAAGCTTGATCTGTGAGCAGGCATAAAACATGGTAATTCACGAAGGGCACGAAGCAGCACGAAAGATAAAGTATATTTAAGCGCCTGGAATGGAAATTCCAGCAGCTTTCCACCTTTTGTCACTCCCGCGAAGGCGGGAATCCAGTTTTTTGAAACTCTGGATTATGGGTCATGCCAGCAGATCATAAAATCCCGGAATGACAAGCAAGTGCCGCAACTATTTGCGGCTGGGTGATTAATTTTGGCAGCGCAGGGAAACCGGAGTGGAAAAAAATTGTGTTCTGATCTCTTGAATTAAACCTTCGTGCGCCTTCGTGTCCTTCGTGGATAAATTTATTTAAGTCTTGTTGATATTTGACAAGCCTGACCTGAACGATTACTCTTATATAAATCAAATGTTGGGGGGGATACCTATGATAAGCAAAAGGATGGAAAAGGCGCTCGTCAGCCATATAAACAAGGAGATGCATTCCGCCTATATCTACATGTCCATGGCGGCAGACAGCGCGTCCAAGGGGCTTAAAGGTTTTTCAACGTGGTTCATGTCCCAGTATCATGAAGAGATGTTTCATGCCATGAAGCTTTATGAATATGTCCAGAGCCAGGGTGGGGAGATAGTCCTTACCGCCGTAGAGGAGCCTCCCCGCGGCTTTATGTCAGCCCTTGATATGTTTGAAAAGACACTTGCCCATGAGCAGTATATGACGAGGAATATAAACGACCTCCTTGAGCTTGCCATCGAAGACAATGACCACGCCACCCAGATATGCCTTCACTGGTATGTATCGGAGCAGGTGGAGGAAGAGGACACGGTAAATGATATTCTCGCCAGGCTTAAATTGATAGGCGCAGACGCAAATGCGCTCCTTACAATCGACAGGGAACTTAGCCTAAGGACGGTTACCGTACCCACCGATTTTTCAACGAGCGTTACGGCGCAGGCCAAGGTAGCATGAATGAATAAGGTTTATTCACTCGCTGTATAGCCCGCTTGCAAAGTCCGTTTCGGTCTTGTCCGAAGCGGGCTTTTTTTTGTGAAGGGTAAAAGGAGGCAGTTATGAATTTGAAGGTGGAAGAGGGTGTGAATGCCCAGCCAGAAGAGATCCTTAAAGTGGTTGATTCTGCAAAAGAGATTGTTGCAGGCGTCGATGCCGGGAAGGTTGACCCGGAAAGGTCCGGCGTATACAGGTCTACGGGAGTCCGGCTCGAGGTTGTGCCTGCCGATGAAAGGGCGATGCCGGTTTATATCTGCGTAAGGGGGAAGGACGATATTGTGGTGGGTATAATGCACGGAGCCCACGAACATTTTAACAGCTCCCATAGCGCATCCGAAATAACTGAAAAGGCGCTCGGCTTTTTTAAGTCCCTCCTCCATTCAACGCAGCAGATCAGCCTCAAGCTTAAGGACGGCAAGGTTTTTTCAAAGGAGATACTCTTTAAACTGGGTGACGAGCTTGTAAGCGAATATTCAGACAAGGAGCTTCTTCTCACCGTATTCGGCTCGGTGACATCTGAAAGCCACGAGTTCAGCTTTATATGATTGCAGATGCAGGTTGGGGTTAGTGTGCGAACCATAGGCTCTACTTGTTATGGATATCCCCGGAATCACAGTATCAATCGTCTCTTGTCAAGGGCTGACGCTCTTGCTTTTCGCAACAACATCCCCCCTCTTTTCCCAGCTCTTGAAAAGAAAAAAGTGTTTGAATCTTTGGGGGATGTGGGGTAGAGTTCCTCATTATAAAATTCCCTCTTAAGGTAAGAGGGGTCAGGGGGATTATGAAAAATAAAGGGGAAGAAAAAGTTTAAGCTGGGGCTGGCTATTTAAACAGTCACTATTTATTTTAAGGAACAATATGGCCAGGAAAGCAGCGCCAAAACAGGAAGAATCCATCGAAAAGCAGATGTGGAAGGCGGCGGACAAGCTGCGCAAGAACATCGACGCGGCGGAGTACAAGCACATCGTGCTGGGGCTGATCTTCCTAAAATACATTTCCGATGCCTTTGATGAGCTGTACGAAAAGCTGCAAAAAGGTGAGGGCGACTTTGCCGGGGCCGACCCGGAGGACAAGGACGAATACAAGGCGGAGAATGTCTTCTTCGTGCCGGAAGAAGCACGCTGGTCATATCTGCTGACAAAAGCCAAACAACCGGACATCGGCAAAGTGGTCGATGCCGCCATGGATGCCATCGAAAAAGAAAACCCGTCACTGAGAGACGTGTTACCTAAAGTCTTTGCCAGAGGTAATCTTGATCCGACCAGTTTAGGGGGATTGATTGACCTGATAGGTAACATTGCGCTGGGTCATGCCAAGGCGCGCAGCGCTGATCTGCTCGGCCATGTGTTTGAATACTTCCTCGGCGAATTTGCCCTGGCCGAAGGCAAGAAGGGCGGTCAGTTCTATACGCCGCGCAGCGTGGTCGAACTGCTGGTGGAGATGCTGGAACCCTACAAGGGCCGGGTGCTCGACCCCTGCTGCGGTTCCGGCGGCATGTTCGTGCAGTCGGAAAAGTTCGTCACCGGCCACCAGGGCAAGGTCAACGACATCTCGATATACGGGCAGGAGAGCAACCAGACCACCTGGCGGCTGGCCAAGATGAACCTCG
>JAVVFD010000035.1:0-20057 GCA_032250935.1 bacterium | reverse complement strand
GGAACCGCCTTGGTACGTGAACCGTATGCCGGGTGGTGTGAGAGGACTGAGGGGGCGACCCCTCATCCTACTCGATCATTTTTTATTTCAGAATCCTAATAACAGGCAGATATCCCCCCTGAAATCCCTAAATTCTTGCCAAAAAACAATCCAATCTGCTAAAATACACGCTTCAATCATGCCTGTTTATCTTTTTTAAATCAAGCAGCCTAAAACCAAGGTGATCATGGAAGAGAACAAGATAGAACTTTGCTGCCCTGCCGGGAACCTCCCGTCGCTGAAAACAGCTATAGACAGCGGCGCCGATGTAGTCTACCTCGGATTCAGGAACGCCACTAACGCAAGAAACTTCGAGGGGCTTAACTTCTCCGATAAGGACATCTCCGACGGCATAGATTACGCCCACAAGAGAGGGAAAAAGGTCTACATCGCCATCAACACCTTCCCCCAATTCCATAACTTCGACGAGTGGTTTAAATCGGTTGATAAGGTCGTTGACCTCGGAGCAGATGCCGCCATCATCGCCAACATGGGGGTGCTTCAGTATGCCGCCCAGACCTACCCCGACCTTAGATTACACCTCAGTGTACAGGGCAGTTCATCGAGCGTAGAGAGCCTTAATTTCTACCGGGAGCACTTCGGCATTAAACGTGCCGTCCTGCCGAGGGTTCTGGACGTAAAGGAGATAAGAGAGATCAAGGATGAGATGGGAGACTTCGAACTGGAGGTATTCGGTTTCGGCGGACTTTGCATAAATATATGCGGCAGGTGCTATTTCTCGTCATACATAACGGGGGTCTCCTGCAACACTGCTGGCGTCTGTTCCCCTTCGAGCTTTGTTACATTTGAAAATGAGGGGGACGAACTAAAGGTAAGCCTCGGGAATGTGGTCCTTAACCGCTACGAAGCGGGAGAGGTAACTTCATACCCTACAAGCTGCAAGGGAAGATACTATTATAACGGCAAGGAACTGGGCTATCCCATAGAGGAACCGTCATCGCTGAACGTCCTCGACATACTGCCTCAGATGATTGAGAGCGGGGCCGACTCGCTAAAGGTCGAGGGAAGGCAGAGAACTAGGTCCTACGTCTCCACCATGACAGGAATTCTTAGAGAGGCGATCGACAGGTATTACGACGACCCTGAAGGGTATTATGTTGATGCCGAATGGATGGAGAAGGCGGCACAGACCATGGAAGGGATGAAGACCACCTACGGCCCCTACATACAGAAATAACATCAAACCGTCATCTCAAGGCGAGGAATTGCAATGACAGAAAATAAAGATATGAACCTTTCCCTCGGGCCGGTGCTTTTCGACTGGAGCCGCGATGAGCTCCTGAAATTTTACGATGAGGCAGCTGACTACCCGGTCGCAATAGTATACCTTGGTGAAGTGGTATGCCCGAAGATGGCTGGCCTTACAATATCCGACCTTGAGACGGTGGGGAAAAAACTGGAGGCTGCGGGAAAAAAGGTATTCATCTCCTCCCTCGCCCTTGTTGCCGACAAGCTGGACAAGGAAAGAACCCGGCAGATCATGGACCTTCCCTTCGCAATCGAGTGCAACGACCCGGCAGCCCTTCAACTGGGGAAAGGCAAAGAGCTTGCGGCAGGGCCGCACATAAACAGCTACAATATACCGACAGTCAACTTCCTGAAGAAGGAGGCCGGCATCAGCAGACTTGTTTTCCCCGTAGAGCTTTCCACCTCTTCCATTAAGACCGTCGCTGATGAGTGCGATATTGAAACGGAGGCCTTCGCCTACGGGAACCTCCCCATAGCTTTTTCATGGAGGTGTTATACCTCCCGCGCATTCGGGCTCTTAAAGAGTAACTGCAAACATGATTGCAGGAAATTCCCCGACGGGATGCTTATAGAAGATCTCGACCACAAGCCGCTATTCAAGCTGAACGGAACACAGGTCCTTAGCGGAAAATGCTCAAACCTCATAAGGGAGGTGGACGACCTTAAGGATGCCGGCGTTAACACCTTGAGGATATCGCCGCAGCATAATATCACCAAAGAGGTAGTGGATATCTTTCACAGGAGAATTGCCGGTGATATAGATGCTGACGAGGCGATGAAGTTGCTAACACCGCTGGAAAAGATCGGCTTTTGCAACGGATGGGCCTACGACCAGGCGGGACTTGAATACCTCGAAGATGGAGAGGCGGCAAGCGGCATCGTCATAGAATAATAAGGAGCATATGTTTTTCAAACTATTCCTGCTTTTCACGATAATACCCGTCATTGAACTTACCCTCCTTATAAAGATAGGGACCATTATAGGGACCATGAATACGGTAATGCTCGTTATTTTTACCGCCATAGTTGGCGCATACCTGGTAAGGCTGGAGGGGCTCGGAGTCATTTACCGCTTCCAGCAGAGTATGCAGGAAGGCAGGTTTCCCGGAGAGGAGTTAATCGACGGCGCCATGATACTGGTCGCAGGCGCCCTTCTTGTAACGCCGGGGGTGGCAACTGACATAATCGGTTTCCTCCTCGTATTCCCCTCGTCGAGAAGGCTTATCAAGATATCCTTGAGGTGCTACATAGAGCGAAGGATATCAACTGTCGATATAAGAAGATTCTAGCAGGAAAGGAGCTTGAGTTATGCCTAAACCGGAAAAAGTAGTCCTCATATGCAATACGGTGAGACCAAAGGGACACCCTAAGGGCAGCTGCAGGGAAAAAGACTCCGCCAATATACTCCTTGCATTCAGGGAGGAGAGGAACGAAAGGGAGCTTAAGGGGAAGGTATCCGTTGCCGAGTCAAGCTGCCTTGGAGCATGCCTTTTAGGCACTATCGTTGCGGTGATGCCCGACGATGTCTGGTATAAAGGGGTGGGGATAGAGGATGTTGCCGAGATAATGGAATCCCACATCCTGGGCGGCATGCCGGTGGAAAGGCTGCTCATCTCTGACGAGGAGTGGGACAAATGACTGAATTGCTCCTTATTTTATTCGCCTATCTCATGGGTTCCATACCTACAGGCGTCGTTCTGGCCAGGGTTTACGGCGTAAAGGATATTACCAAAGAGGGAAGCGGCAATATAGGCGCCACCAACGTAGGAAGGGTTGCAGGCAAAAAGGCCGGCATCATCACCCTTGCAGGCGACGCACTGAAAGGCGTCATCCCCATACTTGTCGTGATGGCTGTCTCCGGCAGTGTCGAATGGCTCATAGCGGCAGCTGCCCTGGCCGCATTCCTCGGACATATATACCCTGTCTTCAACGATTTCAAAGGCGGTAAGGGCGTAGCAACGGCTCTCGGTATATTTCTGACCATCAGCCCCCTCTCCGCACTTGCAGCCATGCTTGCATTTATCATCCCGGTTGCCATCTACCGCTACGTCTCACTCGGCTCCATAGTGGCGGCAGGGCTCATACCGGCCTTTGTCGGAATATTTTCAGGCTCAAGCGCCTATATCATCCTTTCAGCCATAATAGGAGGCATTGTCATATACAGGCATAAGGATAATATCAAGAGGCTGCTGAATGGAGAGGAAAACTCCCTTAATAAAGGGAAAAAGGAAGAAGCAGAGAAACCTTCAGAGTAAGGCATCCACGCCACAAGCAGCGGGGTATTTGGTTGTCATTCCGGGCTTGACCCGGAATCCGGAGTTAGTATGACCGGGTTCCCGCCTTCGCGGGAATGACGAAACACGACAAGCTGCGGAACTTCAACCTTGAGAGCTTAGAACTCCCAGATGCCCAGCCCCTTCTCCCGGGCATAATTTTGCAGCCTTACAAAAAGCGACTGGTATTCAAAGTCACTGGGATAATCTTCAGTGAGCGCATATCCGTTCCTGATCAGTTCGGCATTTATGAAGGCCTGCTGCCCCAGAAAAACATGCCCCAGATAAGAACCGTCCTGATCTCTTTCTGTCTCGCCAAGCAGAACCGTTACGGTTTTCCCCCTTACCAGTTTTTGGTGGTAGGCATGGGCATCCTTTATTTTCCCTCTCAAACCGTTTTTTGAGAGAAAAGGCGAAGGGTCTTTGACCCCTATATACTTGACCCTCTTTCCCGACTCAAGCACTATCATATCAACGCCTAATGTCTCTACCACCTTCCCTCTGAGATCATAGAGCTTTGTACTTAAGTTGGATCTTTCCGGGGGGTTATCTTTCTTAAGGGGTAGAAGTTCCTTTTTCTCTACGCTTTTCCCGGGGAGGAGAACAGGAAGGTCAGCCCGGGGGCTCTCTATCGGAAGAGAGGAAAGGGTAGGTTGAGGTCTGTCTGAAAAGTGCATCACACCTTTTGAATCGACCCATTTATAGGTCTCGGCAAAAGATACCTCCCCTAAAAAAATCATGCTGAAGATAACGAGCAATATGGGCGAAGTTCTTAATAATTTCATATTCAATATATCCTTATTACCTCTTTAATCTCTATTCCACTGTTAATGCAAAGTTCCCTTGCCCTTTCAAGGTCGGACTCAAAAAGCTTGACGACGAGCCCGCATTCGCTGACGGCCTTTTTCGGTTTGGGAAAAAGCATGTTGGGGATATTATTTTTCCTGAAGAGGTCTTCCGCCTTCATCGTGAGATGAGTCGTCTCAAAGAGAAGCATGGGCTCCTTGCCTGATTTTAGCTCATCCCTCAAGGAGTCCCCTTTTCCGCTATATCCCGAACCGATATTTCCCGTATCGCTATCTCATTGATAGCGGCAACTACAGCATCAATCTCTTCAGTCGTATTAAAGTACCCCGGGGCAAGCCTGACGCATCCGACGGGGAATGTCCCTAAAAACCTGTGCGCATCCGGTGCACAATGAAGTCCTCCCCTTGTCATTATTCCGTAATCATTATCGAGACCAAAGGAGAGCAAAGAAGGGTCTATGCCTTCTATATTGAACGAAACAAGAGCCGCCCGCTTTTCCGGCTCGGCGGGGCCGTATATTGTAACTCCATCAATCCTGGATAGCCCATCGATCAGCCTGCCAACAAGAGCAATTTCTTTTTCTCTGATCCTCTCAAGGCCTGTCTCCAGTATGAACCTGGCACCGGCGCCAAGTCCTGCTATGCCGGGCGTGTTCATCGTGCCAGCCTCGAACCTGTCGGGGAGTTCCATAGGCTGCTCATCCCCGGCCGTGCCTCCTCCGGTTCCCCCGAATTTTAGCGGCTCAAGATCAATATGGGGCGCGATGTAGAGCAGGCCCGTACCTTGAGGTCCCAATAGAGACTTATGCCCTGCGGCGGCAAGGAGATCAACATTCATCTCCTCCACATCTATCGGGATGGAACCGGCTGTCTGCGCAGCATCTACGAGAAACGGTATCCCTTTACCGCGGGCAAGGGCTCCAATCTCTTTAAGCGGCTGAATTGTGCCTATCACGTTTGAGGCATGGGTGCAGGCGATGAGGGAGGTATCTTGCCTTATAGAACGGATGAGTTCATCAAGGTCAATCAGGCCTTCATCATTGCATCCTATCTTTGTCACCTCAACGCCGCGCCCTTTTAAGGCATAAAGCGGTCTGGAAGCTGAATTATGCTCCATATTCGATGTAATGACGTGTGAACCGTCCTTAACTATTCCTATTATTGCAAGATTAAGGGCCTCTGTTGCATTTGATGTAAATATGATTCGAGAGCTGTCGCAGGCCCCAAGAAGAGTAGCAACTGCCTCACGCGCCTCGAAGATGAACCTGTTTGCAGCCAGGGTCATTCTGTGCCCTGACCGCCCCGGATTCCCACCGGCATGCCTCATCGCATCTGTGACAGCCTTATAAACCGTTTCAGGTTTGGGAAAAGATGTTGCTGCGTTGTCCATGTATATAACAGGCTTTTTCATTTGGTGATTATATTACACGGTTTTATGATGGGAGTAAACAGGAGGGGAAGTTGATGAGAAGCCATTTTTTTCTCAAACCTTAAAAACCAGCGCATCTGACGCCTTGGCGGCCACTATCACCTCGTCACCTATCTCTATCTTTCCAGCCTCTTCATTATCCACAAAGACCCTGAAGGTCCTAATGCCCTCTTTGACTGTAAGTAGCGTATGTATCTCGTCGGATTCCATGGCGATCACCTGTGCATACAGCTGTATGCGGGTGCTCAGGCTTTTGCCGAGAAACACCTCTTCAGGGGGGCCTTCCTTCGTCACCCTTCCTTTATTCAGAATCACTGCATGCTCGGCAAGCCTGTACGCCTCGGCCATGTCGTGGGTCACCATGACGGCGGTGAACCCGAGGCTGAAATGAAGTTTAGTCAATTCATCATAGAGCTTCTTTTTAAGCTCTCTATCAAGGGCTGAAAAAGGCTCGTCCAGAAGCAGGAGATCAGGGCTGCCTGCAAGTGCCCTTGCAAGCGCCAGTCTTTGTCTTTCCCCGCCTGATAGCTCATCGGGGCTGCTATCTTTCAGTCCGCCAAGCTGAGTCATCTCCAATAACTCTTCCGCTTTAGCCAGGTTCCTCTTTCCGGCAGTATACAGGATGTTTTGCATTACGCTCAAATGCGGGAAAAGGGCTAGATCCTGGAAGAGGTAACCTGTCTTTCTATCTTTTGGGGAAAGATCAAGCCCCTTTGCCGAATCAAACCATGTCTTGCCACTATTTTGAATACGGCCATGCTCGCCCTTTTCAAGCCCTGCCAGCAGCCTTAATATCGTCGATTTTCCTGAACCGGAGGGACCGAAGATGACGGTTATCTTGCCTTCAGGGATGGAGAACGCTGCATCAAGGCTGAACGCCTCACCCCTACCTTTTGGAAAGCTCTTCTTTATATCTACATCAAAACCGATCAAGCCGCCCTCACTACTTTGCGGTTAAACATATAGACAATGAGCAGAACAGAAAATGAGAGCAATAAGAGGGCAAGAGATATTATATTTGCGCCGCTGTAGTTCATCGCCTGCACTTCATCGTAAATGGCTATGGAGGCTACTTTCGTAACGCCCGGGATATTCCCCCCCACCATAAGCACAACGCCGAACTCCCCCATGGTATGGGCAAATGAGAGCACGCCCCCTGTTATGAGACCTCTTTTTGACAGGGGGATTATTATACGAATAAATGTCTCAAACTTCGACTTCCCCATCGTCCATGACGCCTCAACAAGCCGCCTGTCTACAGACTCAAAGGCCGACTGTATCGGCTGGATGGCAAAAGGGAGGGAATAAAAAAAGGAGCCGAATACAAGCCCTGCAAATGAGAAGGCGAGACCTTGATCAAACAGCGCCTCAAAAAGCTTCCCTAATGGGCCGTTGCTGCCTATGGCTAGAAGAATGTAAAAGCCGAGCACCGTTGGAGGAAGAACTATGGGCAGAGCCACAACTGCCTCTATGAGCGGCTTTACCTTCAGGCAGGTGACAGAAAGCCAGTAAGACAGGGGGATGCCGAAGAGAAAGAGCAAAAGAGTGGTTACCAGGGACAGCTTAAGGGAAAGTGCTATCGGCTGAAATACGTCCACTAATCGACTCCGTAACCGAACTCTTTGAAGATCGCCTTTGCCTCGTCGGAGAGGAGAAAGTCCCTGAAAAGCATGGCCGGGGCAAGCGACTTATCTCTTTTTATAATTACCCCTCTTTGCGTAATTGCGTCATAGCTCCCGGCAGGCAGAATATAGGAGCTGCCCCCCTGCATGGCTGGAGATTTAAGCATAGACTCGGCAATGAATCCGATCTGAACTGAACCCGACTTTACAAACTGTGCCGCCTGCCCCACATTCTCGCCATAGATAAATTTGGGCCTCAATACCTCCCAGAGACCGGCAGTTTCAAGTGCATTTTTCGCAGCGGCCCCGTAAGGCGCGTGCCTCGGGTTTGCAATGGAGATCTTTTTTATCATCGGTGACGAGAGGACGAAGAGCCCTTCCACAAAGCTAATCTCTTTATCACTCCAAAGGACAAGGCCGCCGCTGGCGTAGGTAAAGGGCTCTCCACGAGTCATGCCGGCATCAAATAACAGGTCCGGCCTCTCCCTGTCTGCCGAGAGGAATATATCAAAGGGGGCGCCGTTTTTAATCTGGGAATAAATATTTCCCGTAGATGCAAGGGAGAGTCTCACTTTAATATCTTTATGCCTGCCCTCGAATTTTTTGATTATAGCCGGCATGACGTAAGTTAGGTTGGACGCGGCGGCAACGCTCAAGACATCCTGCCCGGCAACTGCAAGGGATGGCAGTGCAGCCAGGCACAGGGCCACGTAGAAACTGAGTTTAGATAACCATTCTTTTAATGCCATCTTTCAATATCTCCTTTTAATACCTTTTTCTGGCAGGACCGGCAGGATGTTTATTCTGCCCTTAATCCGCTTATCCCTCCCGGAAGCATTTACCCTTATCAGGGCAATCCTATTTTAAAAGTATTAATCTCTGCCTAATTTCTTCTTTGCCAGTATCAGTTCTGACGATTTTATTACCGCATCAACCTTGTCACCAGGCTTAAACCCCATGTCTTTCAGAGAGCTCAAGGTAAGCTCGGCGGTAACCTTATCCCCTTTGCAGTCGAGCCTTACCATGGCGAGCGGGAAACCCTCGGTTATTTCTTTGACCTTTCCCGGAAGTATGTTCCTTGCGCTGATCTTCCCCGAAAGGCCCTTAGCTATTATCACATCGGAAGCCTTGAAGAGGACGTCCACATTATCGCCCTCTCTCAGCTCCATCTCATCGGCCGATGCCGATGTGATGATTACGCTTAGAGAAATTTCTCTCCACTTAAGACCTATGTGAGCATTAAGCGCCCCCTTTCTTACTGCGGTGACTATGGAGGGGAGCCTGTTTTTAAGGTTCATAATTGCTCCATCTTTCTAATTCTTCATCGGATCTCACCCCAGGAAGCGGGCGAAGAGATATTAAGCGCTCAGGGTTTTTATGAATTTTCCAAGTTTACGCTGCAGTTCATTAAAGGTTTTTATAGCTCTCTTCCCCTCATCGGTGAGGTGGGTCCCGCCCCCGCCCTTGCCGCCGCTTGCCCTGACAACAAGAGGTTTGGGGGCCTTGCCGTTCATATCATCCACCAAAAGCCATGCGTGCCGGTATGACATTTCCATAGATTTTGCCGCCCCCGTTATAGAGCCGTACTCGGCTATCCTCTCAAGAAGGGTCACCCTCCCCGGAGCGAGGTAGGTTTCGCCTCCCGCATCAATCCATATACGGGCCTTTAGAGTTATGTCGCTGTAATTTTCCAGCTTTACCGGATTTCCTGACAGGCGTTTGACCGGTTTGTGCTTTGGCCTGGATAGGGTTTTACTCATGTATCGCAATATACAGACGGGAATAACGATATGTCAAGTTTTTTTGGGATATTGCTTAAATCTATAAATATATGAGACAATGCAAGCGCATGAAATCAAAAATAAAAATGGATATCCTTGTCCTCTTTGAAGGTTTTTTGATTTGCCCTGCCTGACCATGGATTTTCAGCGCTATTCATTACGGGCAAGCATTTATTGCTCAATAA
The DNA here is from genome assembly GCA_032250935.1 of bacterium. Lineage (GTDB taxonomy): Bacteria > Desulfobacterota > JADFVX01 > JADFVX01 > JADFVX01 > JAVVFD01. The sequence continues at coordinate 10,653 of JAVVFD010000035.1, read as the reverse complement.
ATGTGCAGCGCCCTGCCTTAAAAAGAGGCAGGCATGATAATGATGAGTGATTATATACAGCGGCAGCAAGAATTTCAGGAAGGAACATTTATTGCAGCTATAGTCTTATCAGCAGGGGGCTTCTTTAAAAATTTGATTTTCTTAACTTTTGCATGAAGGCATGAAAATCCGCTTTAAAAAGAGATACATAGCCGCCGGCATTATCTTCTCGGCTGCCTACTGGATCGTAGAATCATTTGTTCATCTATTATTCTTCTGGGACGGCTCCATCTCAAACTGGATAACCACCCGCGACTCCAATGAACTATGGATGCGCCTGCTAGCCGTGGCCATAATAATGACATTCAGCGTCTTGATCTCTTTCATAATGGGGAGAGAGGAGAGGCTGAAGAAGAAGCTGAAGCGCAGCGAGTCCCGTTTTGAGGACCTCGTAAGCACCCTGCCGCAAACCGTCTTCGAGATGGACAGGAAGGGAAGGTTTACCTATGCAAACAGGGTCGCCTTTGAAACCTTCGGCTATACAGACGAGGATTTTGACAAGGGGCTTTACGCCCTCGACATGATAGCCCCGGTGGACCGGGAGCGGGCCGCCGCCGATATGCAGCGCACCTTTGCCGGCGAGGAGGTTGAAGATACGGAGTGCTTTGCCATCAGGAAGGACGGGACCACATTCCCCGTCTCCATACACTCGACCCGCATAGTTGAAGATGGAGAGGTTGTGGGGATGAGGGGCATCACCATCGATATGAGTCCCATTAAGGAGAAGGATGACAGGCTGAGAAAGATGTCCCGGGCCGTAGAACACAGCCCCGCCTCCGTCGTTATAACGAACTCCTACGGGAAAATAGAGTACGTAAATCCCGAGTTCACGCGCATTACGGGCTATTCCATGGAAGAGATGATGGACAAAAACCCTCGTATACTCAAATCAGGACTGACCCCGCCCGAAAGGTTTATTGAGATGTGGAGGACCATCTCGGCCGGCAAGGCCTGGAGAGGCATACTCATAAACAAGAAGAAGGACGGCGATGTATACTGGGAGGATGTGAGGATATCGCCCATCCACGACGCCTCCGGAGAGATAAGCCACTACGTCGGCATAAAGGAGGATATAACAAAGCGTCACATACTGGAAGAAAAGCTACGTTCCTCTGAAAAAAAACTCCGCAACATCCTTGACGATATGCAGGACACATACTACCGGACGGACAACGAAGGGACCCTGCTCAGTGCATCCCCTTCGTTAAAAGAGCTTATGGGTTATGAGCCAAAGGAGATAATAGGGACGAAGATTGCCGACTACTACCTTCACCCCGAGTTGCGGGAGCGTTTCCTCCATGCCTTGGAAGAGGGTAACGGCAGCGCTTCAAATTTCATGGCCGAGATAAAAAATAAGAACGGTTCCATAGTCTGGGTATCCACCAACGCAAGATACCATACAGGTGATGACGGTGAAGTTCTCGGTGTTGAAGGCACCATAAGAAATGTGACTGCCCTTAAAGAAGCCCAAAGGAAGCTCGAAGATTATACTGCCGAGCTGGAATCGTCCAACAAACTAAAAGAGCTCTATATAGACATTATGGCGCATGACATACTGAACCCGGTCAATGTAATAAAGAATGCAACCGAGCTTGTTTCCCCTGACATTCCGGAAGGGAAGACAATGGAGTTTTTCAATATGATCGAGGAGTCGGCTGAAGAGATCGAGGACCTCATCTGCCTCGCAAAAAAGTATTCGAGGCTGAGCACACTTGTGAAGGCAGACTTTGTCGAGCTGGACATGGACGCCCTGATTGCCGATGTGGTAAAACGCTTCAAGCTCCCTATGGAAAAAAAGGAAATGGAAGTCCGTCACATACGCATGGGCAATGCAAGGATACGGGCCGACAAACTCATGGACGATGTCGTGTCAAACCTCTTTTCAAACGCGATCAAATACGGCGTTGAAGGCGGCGCTATAGAGATTGGACTGGAGAAAGAAAAAGAGAGCCTCATCCTGTTCGTCAAGGATGAAGGGGGAGGTATTCCCGACGAGCACAAGGAAAAAATATTCAACCGCTTCGAACGCCTTGAAAGAGGGGCTATCAAGGGGACCGGGCTTGGCCTTGCCATATGCAAAGGGATCGTTCAGCTCCACGGCGGGCGCATCTGGGTGGAAGATAATCCCCGAGGCGGCAGCATCTTCAAGGTTTCACTCCCTAAGGTCCGGTGACCGGTCATCCTTTATACGATATGTCTTAAGTATCTTTCCGAGACCCTCTTCGGCCTTTTTGCGGTCTATGACGATCTGGGAGCCCTTGCTGTTTTTAAAAACCGTGAATGCTTCACCGGAGCCGGTAACTATCTCAATAAATTCATTGAAATCTTTGAACTTTTTGCCGTTCACCTCGGCAACGGCCCAGTTTTTTATTGCATGATAACCCCTGTTAAGGTCATCGGGCAAGACCTTGAGGGCCACAACAAGCTCCCTCTTATCCTCCGTGGGCCATCTGGACATGTCATAGAGAAGTTCAGGAGGGGCGTTGTGCATCCACCCCCTTCCCATCTGCTCAATCAGATTATTACTTAGAGGAGTAAACAGTATGCCGGCATAAATAAAATACCTCGGCAATTTATCGTGCTGCTTGCTTGCCACAAGCTGAAAATCATCCCTCCTGTTTTTCAGGGCGAATTTAAGCTTTTTCACCTGTCCATCTCTCAGTATCTTAAAGTTGACCTCATCTCCAAGCTGATGCATTTCAATAAAATATGAAAAGTGCGTCCTCTCCTGATGACGAAACTCCACCGTGCCGTCATCCTCTATCGGATGGGAATCAACCTCCATTACAATATCATCCGGCCTTAACACGCCTATAGCGGGGGAATTAAAATAGATATGATTGACTAAAATCCCGGTCTGGGAACTCTTCATTGCATACCTTCGTTTCATATCCGGACTTTCTATGGTCTGAGTCTGCATACCTAAAACGGGAAAACCGTCGTATCTTCCGTCTTCCAAATCCTTGAGGAAATGTTTTATGACAGGGCTTGGCACCATATAGCCGAGACTCTCAGACTGCCTTGAGTTGTATGACTGCATAACCACACCGGCTATTTTTTTATCGACGATCACAGGTCCTCCGCTGTTGCCGGGATTTATTGCGGCATCTATCTGGCCGGCCAGAAGAGAGCTTCCGCTGTGAACGTAGCTTTGATGCTCTATCCTGGACAATATCCCCTTGGTGATACTAAGGGAATCTCCGCCTATGGGGAAGCCGTACACCAGCACCTCCTGCTGGGATTCAGGAAGCGGGCCTATTTCCAGGTGCCGCGTCCCTTTGAAAAATGAGTCCTCTTCCACCGTCAGGATGGCAAGGTCAGCCTCATGAGAGACATTCAGCACTCTCGCTTTATATCTTTTGGATTGCCCATGCAGGCGGACTTCAATGAAGGTGCTGTTGGCAACTACGTGGGCGTTTGTAAGTATCCTGTGGCCGCTTAAAATCGCGCCCGACCCGCTGATCTGGCTCGGAGAGCCGGAGCTCCAGGGGTTCATATAATCGGGACTGGTTTGAGAGGCGTATATCTTTACAATAGCCTTTTTTACAGGATCGTTGTTTCGCCCGGCAGCCTCAGCCATGGAATGGTTTGCGGCTACCTGCACAAAACAAAAAAACAGTAAAAAGACAGATAATTTATTTCCTATATTTTTCATCTCTTCAATATACCTCATATATTATCCCTGGCTTTTTAATTAGTGAATCAAAATGGCAAATCGGATTTACCCGTTCAATTTATCTGTCCAATTTAAACATAAAAAGGGCTTGCGTCAACAATATTGAAGTTTAACAGCTAATAAAGCCTTTTTTCTTCATCTTGTTCCTTCATCATGGAACTTTTCTTCCCATATTCAATCAAATAGTGGCAGTTAAGGAAGATTTATATAAAATTTTCAAGCCGCTGCTATTGCATTGCAAGACATTAATTGTTATATTGTCGTTTGCTGTATAATCGTGTAAAACATAGCAGCTATCAACAAAAGCAGGGGGGGGGAGGAAAGAGATGTATGCATTAACTACCGTAAACGACATATCCCATTATATGACCGAGATCAACAGATATCCTCTTTTAACAAGGGAAGAGGAGTTTGATATTGCCCTTCGTCTAAGGGAGACTGGAGACAGAGAGGCGGCTCAGCAACTTGCCACCTCAAACCTTCGTTTTGTCGTTAAGATAGCAAATGAATATAGAACCTACGGATTCAAGCTGATGGATCTCGTGCAGGAGGGGAATATCGGCCTCCTCATGGCGATAAAGAAGTTCAATCCGCACAAGGGATATCGTCTCCTTACATACGCTGTATGGTGGATAAAGGCCTATATACAGGAATTCATTATAAAGAACTGGAGCCTCGTCAAGATAGGAACTACCCAGGCCCAGAAGAAACTCTTTTACAAACTAAAAAAAGCGAAAGAAAAGGCAGGCCCTTATGCCGATTACAAGACTCTTGCCAAAAGCCTTGACGTTAAAGAAACAGATGTAGCAGAGATGGATCTCAGGATGAGCGCCAGAGATTTTTCTCTCGACGCGGCCATTGATGTAGATGGTGGCACGACTCACATAGACCTTCTTCCCAGCAGGTCGGCAAACCATGAAGAGGTTTTTGCAGAGAAGCAGGAAAGGGCCGTCATAAAAAAAGACGTGGCTGATGTCGTCTCATCTATGAAGGAAAGAGACCGATACATCATTAAAAAAAGGCTCATGGCCGACGATCCAATGACCCTTCAGGAAATGGGAGATGAACTTGGCGTCTCAAGGGAACGGGTAAGACAGATCGAGGAAAGAATCAAAAAAGAATTAAGGAGCAGTCTGTGTCAGAAACAGTTGATCTGGAACTCTTAAACCGCGAGGTTGTAGAAAAAAGCCGCTTTGTAGACGCCATTCTTACTGAGGTAGGCAAGGTAATTATAGGGCAAAGAGGTTTCGTCGAAAGGCTTCTTATGGGCATGCTGACGGGCGGTCATATACTGGTGGAGGGGATACCCGGTCTTGCAAAGACGCTGACAATAAATTCCCTTTCAGAGGCGGTCCATGCTGGTTTCAGCAGGATACAGTTCACCCCCGACCTTCTCCCTGCCGACCTTATAGGCACAGAGATATACAACCAGAAAGACGCCTCTTTTTCAGTGAAGAGGGGCCCCATCTTTTCAAATATAGTCCTTGCAGATGAAATCAACAGAGCCCCTGCAAAGGTACAGAGCGCCCTCCTGGAGGCTATGCAGGAGGGGCAGGTAACTATCGGTGACGAGACCTTTCCTCTTCCCGATTCATTTCTTGTCCTTGCAACTCAAAACCCGATAGAACAGGAGGGAACATATCCTCTGCCCGAGGCCCAGGTGGACAGGTTTATGTTCAAGCTGAAGGTTACCTATCCCAGCAAGGACGAGGAAAAAGAGATAATCAGCCGCAACATATCTTCTGTAAAAGTAGCAATAGAGAAGGTAACTACCACCGATGATATACTAAAGGCGCGTGAGGTGGTTAGCCGCATATACGTTGATGAAAAGATCAAGGAATATGTGGTAGACCTCGTATCTGCCTCCAGATATCCTGCTGAATATGGACTCAGTGAACTTAAAGACCTCATTGAATACGGCGCCTCGCCGAGGGCGTCCATATTCCTCACAAGGGCGGCCATGGCAAACGCATTTATGAAGCATCGTGGATTTGTCACCCCCGACGACATAAAAAGCGTTGCACTCGATATACTTCGCCACAGGGTAATTCTAAGCTATGAGGCCGAGGCGGAAGAGATATCGCCGGAAGAGGTCATAAAAAAGATATTCGATGCAGTGGAAGTGCCTTAGTATTATATAAAGTTCTTCATAGCCATTTTATCGGCTTCAACACCCCCTATCCGCAGCTTCCCGGCTGCGGATAAATTGATTTAAGCCACAAGGTTATGCTTACCAAAGAGATCCTGAAAAAAATAAAAAAGGTGGAAATTTCGACCTTGAGAGCCGTTGACAACATGATAGGCGGTGAATACCATTCCGTCTTCAAAGGCAGGGGGATGGAGTTTGATGAGGTCAGACATTATCAGCCCGGAGACCAGATAAACTCCATCGACTGGAAGGTAACGGCCAGAACCGGCGTCCCTTTCGTAAAGAGGTTTGTCGAGGAAAGAGAGCTTACCGTTACGATAGTGGTCGATGCCAGCGCATCGCAAGAGTTCGGCTCTGAAGAAAAAAGCAAGAAAGACCTCATCGTCGAGGTGGCCGCCCTTCTGGCCTTTTCCGCCATAAGAAATAATGACAGGGTGGGCCTTCTTACATTTTCCGAAGACGTAGACCTTTACCTTCCTCCCAGAAAAGGGAAGGCCAACGGTATGAGAGTAATAAAGGAACTGGTCACGATGAATTCCCATACTAAAGGGACGTCGCTAAAAAAGGCCCTCGAATATCTTGCCCGGGTGCAAAAGGGGAAAAGTATCGTCTTTTTAATATCCGACTTTATTGATGAAGGCTTTGAAAAAGAGCTTCGCATAATATCAAAAAAACACGATCTTCTTCTTATAAGGGTGAGCGACCGGATGGAAGATGCCTTGCCGGCTCATGGCCTCATGGAACTTGAAGACTCTGAAACGGGCGAACTATTCACCGTTGATCCTGCCGACTCCCTATGGCGCGAGACCTTTGCCACCCTTGGCAAGAAAAGAGAGGGCGACTGGGATACTCTCCTTAAAAAAATGAAGATAGATTCAATCGACATAGATACGATAAATCCGTATATAGTCCCCTTAAGAAACTTTTTCAAAAAACGCTCAAAGAGGTATTAAGTGTTAAGGCTCTTCACCACTTGTCTCATAGCGCTATTGCTGAATGCATCGACTGTCTATGCTGCTAAAGGTGCGGCTGAAGAGACGCCAGAGTTCAAAGCGGAACGGGGCAGCTATTCTATTGGGGACCTGATCTCGCTCACATTAGAGCTTGAAGGAAGCGGCTTTCAGCTGGGTGCTATGGATGAGGAAGAGATTGCCCCCTTTGACCTTACAGGCAGCGATGCGGCCTACAATACCAAGACCAACATAACAACGCTGACCGTTAAGGGACATATCTTTGAGACAGGAGAGCTTACTGTCCCGCCCTTTACCATATTAAACAGGGACGGCAGCAGCATAAAAAGCAAAGAGCTGAAAATAGTGATTAAGCCTTTACTAAAAGGTGATGAAAAAGATATTCGCGCAATGAAACCCCAGGTCGCGGTTGATGAAAGCGGACCCTTATGGCCCTGGCTGTTTGCCGCCCTGCTCATTGTCCTGATTATAGCGGTCATATTATATCTGAAACATCTAAAAGGCAAAAAGATTGCAGAGGAAGTTGCCAAAGTGGTAACACCGCCCCATATAGAAGCCCTGGAGGAGATTAGAAGGATTGAAGCGATGAACCTGATCAGGGAAGGCAGGATAAAGGAATTCTACACCCTCGTCTCGGACGCAATCAGGGTCTTCGAGGGGAAAAGCCATGGCTTTGACGCCATGGAGATGACGACTGAAGAGCTTAGCCGGAACATCAGGAAAAAAGCGGGAACCAAGCTAAACGCTGCGGAAGAAGAAAAAGATATACTTATTATTGAAAGGTTTCTACGGGACTGCGACATGGTAAAGTTTGCAAAGTACAGGCCTGCAGATATGGATATATCCGCCTTATGCGAAAGGGCCAGAGAGATAATAAAGGGCAGACAAATAATAAATGACAAAGCCTCTATTTTAGAAGAAGAGGTCCATAAAGATGCCGGTCAGGAAGCCGCAGAATTAATGCTCCAAAGTGAAAGGGCAAAGGGAGATAAAAACGATGCAGTTTAAAGATCCGTGGTTTTTACTGCTTTTTATCATACTCCCCTTCTACCTGAAATACGGCTACAGGAGACAGGCGCTCCTCTATTCCTCCATAAAGGTCGTAAAATCCATCCGCCCATCTATGAGGGTAAGGCTGAAACATCTGCCAAAGACACTTAATATGCTCGCTCTGGCTCTTATCATAGTTGCACTTGCAAGGCCTCAGCTTGCAAATCAGGAAAGAGAGGTGTCGACAAAGGGGACGGATATAATCCTGGCGCTGGACATTTCCGGCAGCATGCAGGCCGAAGATTTCAAACCTGAAAACAGGTTAACTGTCGCCAAGTCGGTTATAAAGAGCTTCATCATGGGAAGGAAATCGGACCGCATAGGCCTTGTGGCCTTTGCGGGACAGGCCTATAGCCAGTCCCCCCTCACACTTGACTACTCCATACTTTATTCACTTGTCGATGATCTTGAGATAGGAAGGTTTGAGGACGGAACGGCCATCGGCATGGCTATAGCGGAAGGGACGAAGAGGCTGAAATCGTCCGAGGCAGAGACAAAGATCATAATCCTGCTCACCGACGGCGTAAACAACAGCGGCAGCATCGACCCCATAACCGCTGCAAGGGTGGCAAAGGCCCTTGGAGTCAAGATATATGCCGTTGGAGTCGGCAAGGAAGGTGGCGCTCCTATTCCCGTCAATGATCCCATATTCGGCAGGGTATATGCCAGAGACAGCAGTGGAAATATAATCCGCACCGAGATGGATGAAAAATCCCTCAAGGAAGTGGCAAACATAAGCGGAGCAAAATATTTCCGCGCCACAGACAGGGACAGTCTGATCAGGATATACAATGAGATAGACGCCCTTGAAAAGACCGATATAAAGGTGAATGAATATTTCACCTTTACAGAGCTTTATTACTATTTTGCCCTGGCAGCCCTCATAATTTTACTGCTCTCAACATTATTGAGAGGCACATGGCTATGGTCATATCCATGAATACTTAGAGAATAAAACGAAAAAAATTTAATTAACCGCAAAGGCGCAAAGAAAACAATCATTCCTAATATCTTAACTTTGCGCCTTTGCGGCAGGAAATAAGCTTTTTTCAGTAGAGTCAAACTTATGAATATCAAAATTATTATTATGAATATCTTCCGGGTGAGAAGATGATCCTTGAGCATGAAAGATATCTCTCGTTTTTATGGTTAATCATCCCCCTCGCCCTCATTTACATCTATGCCGACAGAAGGGGAAGACTCTTTGCGGGCCGCGACAGAGACAAGTCTGCCATGACCATTCCGGGGCGCGTCTACAGTTCCTTAAGAGCGGTGAGGGTCTTTAAGCAGCTGCTGTTCAGTCTTGGGATAGCATTCCTGATTTTTGCGCTGGCAGGCCCAAAATGGGGCATGAAGGAGCAGCTTGTAGAGAGAAAAGGGATCGATATTGTGCTTGCCCTCGATCTATCAAAAAGCATGCTTGCAACGGACATTTCTCCAAGCAGGCTGGAGCGTGCAAAGCTGGAGCTGTCGCGCTTTATAGATTCAAGGCAGGGAGACAGGATAGGTCTTGTGGCCTTTGCAGGTGGAGCGGTTGTTGCCTGCCCTCTTACGGTTGACTACCTTGCGGCCAAGAATTTTCTTAGATCCCTGGACACTGATCTTATGCCGCAGGGAGGAACGGATATCGCCGGAGCCATAAAGATATCATCAGACCTCATGAAGGGCTACGTCGGCAGGGAAAAGGTGATGGTAATCCTCACAGATGGTGAGGATACCGTCGGCGATGCCGAGGCCGTTGCAAGGGATGCCGCAAGTGAAGGGATGGCCATATACACTCTCGGCTTTGGCAGCAGGGATGGAAGCCCCATACCTGTATACGATAAAAATGGCAAGGTTGCCGATTATAAAAAAGATAAGAGCGGTAAGACCGTAATATCAAGACTGGGCGGAAAACTGCTGTCAGATATTGCAAACAGCGGAAATGGAAAAAGCTTTATGGGTTCATCCGCCGTATCAAGCCTTGCCGCCGAACTGGACAGGAAAGAGAAAAGCATTATTTCATCCAAGATGTTCACGCTCATGGAAGAGAGGTTTCAGTATCCACTGTTTATTGCTCTTCTCTTTTTTTTAGCTGAAGCCTTTATCCCCGAAAGGAGGAAGGACTCTTGAAAACCATACTGATCATACTGCCTTTCTTGCTGGCCTTTGGCCCCTTTGACTCCCCCAGGGGGCTTGTTGAAGAGGGGAACCTGTCTTTTGAAAAAGAAAATCTTGATGCGGCGCTTAGCAGCTATGACAGGGCCTTAAAGCTCAGCAAAGACGCCTTTGCCATCGAATACAACAAGGCCAACACCCTCATTAAAAAGGGAGAGCTGGAAGAAGCGCTCAAGAGTTACCGGAAGGCTGCAGCTACAGGGGATGCAGCCCTAAGAGAAAGGGCTTACTACAATATGGGCAACGCCCTTTATAAGTCGGAAAAATTCAAAGAGGCGGCAGGAGCATATAAAGAGGCGCTCAAGGCCGACCCGCAGGACAAGGATGCTAAGGCGAATCTGGAGATGGCCCTCCTAAAGATTCAAGAGCAAAAACAGGATTCGCAAGAAAAGGGGGACGACAAGAATAAAGATAAGGACAAGAAGAAAGAGGGCGAGCCGGAAGATAGCAAGCCGGAAGATGGGGACAAGCAAAAAGAGAAAGAGGGCGACAACAAGGGAGATGATGAGCAAAAAGATCAATCCGGAAAAGAAGCGGATAAAAACGAAGAAACAAAAGAGGGCGACATGTCAAAGACCGATGCCGAGAGACTTCTTGATTCCCTTGGGGAC
>JAVVFD010000034.1:17074-20752 GCA_032250935.1 bacterium | reverse complement strand
CTCAATGTCAATGGCGCTCTTGTTCCACTTGATCCTGTTGGAATCAATGGAGAAGCCGGTGCAAATGATATTGATTCGCAGCAGCTAAGAATGAGGCCATTCTTTAGAAAGACATCGAAAAATGATGACCTCTTTGATGAGCAAACAGGTAGCCAGTTTGCCGCAGATAATAAAAAACGTTTTCTTGCCGAGATGCTGCCTGCAACGACGCTTGCGGCGGGGAGGGTTAAAGCGGATGCTCTTGGTATAATAGGTACGAATTTTGATATGCAAAGCCAGTTTAAGACAAAGTTAGGTGGTTCACCTATTTGGCCGAGTGAGAGGATGGAAATAGATGATATAAGCTGGCGACATAGTGATGTCAGGGAAGTATCATATCTGTATATCTATGAATTATTCAATGACATTGTTAAAAAGGGAGAATTGAAAAAATGAGATGTAAAGTATTATTAATAGCCCTAATCATAATTTCTTTTTGTAGCAATGCTTATGCTATTTTTGCGCCGGAAGGAAAGATTACATTTAGAATAATTGATGAGCAGGGATTACCGATAGCAGGCGTGAATGCCAGTGCCGGGTTTAGATTTCCAGATATTAAGTATGGTGGAATTACAGGGACACGCTCTGAAACTTTAACAAGTAGTGATGGACTACTAGTTGCTTCTGGTAAAACTATGGATCAGGTCGGTTATTCCGCCAAGAAAGATGGCTATTATATAAGTCAGGGTACTTATCATTTTAAAGACAGCCAAAATGACCGCTGGTTGCCCTGGAATCCAACGGTTGAAGTGCTGTTGCGGAAAATAGAAAACCCTATGCCGATGTATCAAAAAGATATGGAAATGTCACCTGTCGAGTTTCCTGTTGTTGGTAAAGAAGTTGGTTTCGACTTGATAGAATATGATTGGGTTTCACCTTATGGTAAGGGGAAACACCCGGATATAATTCTTAAATTAACTCGGCAAGTTGTAAATAATGATAATTTTGAAAGCAATATTCACATCACATTCCCCAATAAATATGATGGTTTGTTGTTAATAAAGGATGATCGAAAAGGAGGGAGTATATTCAAATTGCCTCGCTATGCCCCTGAAACCGGATATCAAAACAGTCTTACACGGCATTTGAAAAGTTTTCCGGGGAAACCCTTAATCACGGATTCGAAGGATGATAATAATTTTATCTTTAGAATCCGCTCTGAAGAGGAGGATGGAAAATTTGTAAAAGCAATGTATGGAAAAATTTATGGTGATTTTTTATTTGAACCACGTTTTTCAAAGACTGCTGTTTTTGGTTTTAAATATTTCTTGAATCCTGATTATACAAGAAACTTGGAAGAAGGCAGGAATCTATTTCGAAAATAATTAATTGGTAATGTTCAAAAGTTACGGTAAAAAGATAGATTGAAAGGATCACGGCCTCTTTATATGGTTATGTTTTTCGAAGACAAAAAGCATGTAAGTGAAGGTAATAAGGGTCGAAGGTAATAAGGGGCGAAGTCTACAAATTCCACACTCCATGTTTATGAAAGTGATGAAAGCGGTAATGAAGTCCGATGTCAATCTAAAAGGTCGCTGTCCGTTCGCAGTAACAACTGCTTATCTAGCGGGTTAAAGTCCCGTCCAAGGAATTATCCGTACGCCTTGGTAGCTCAAGGGAGCGGCGTCTGAGTAATCAGGGGTCGTAAGTTCCCAATTGGCAAAGTTGCAGGCCGCAACGAAAGTGAACCTATAGGTAGCCTCGTTAGACTAATTTGGAGAAGCCGACCCTGTGGACAGAAGGGGAAGGCCGTTGAACACAGACTAAGATAACGGAATCGGTCTGTGAAATCTCCCGGGGTAGCAGGGGTGGCATGTAGCGGAAGATAGACAGTCCAGTGCTGGAGACCCGGTGCCGTGATGTTGGAGGGCATCAACCTGTTCGTATAAGGAGACGAAATCGCATGGGGCTGCATCGGGAGTCGGAGGGGTTCATAGTACCGTTTAAGGGCAAGGGACAACATAACCCTGCCTTAGGGAAGGGACCCTGCTTCGCCTGGAGGCGCCTACTTTTGGTGTTCACGCAACCAAAGAGTGGAGGATAAGGGGATTGCAGATATGCTAAAAACCCCTGAAAGAATCAGGATGCTACAGAGGAAGCTGTATCATAAGGCCAAGCAGGAACCAGCCTTTCGCTTCTACGCTTTGTACGACAAGGTTTACCGGGCGGACATACTCAGTCATGCCTATAACCTTGTCCGCTCCAATAGAGGGTGTGCCGGAATTGACGGCATAAGCTTTGAGGACATCGAGGCAGACGAAGGTTTATCCGCCTATCTGGCGGAGCTGGAAGAGGCGCTTAAGAGTAAGACTTATAAACCAAGCCCTGTAAAGCGTGTGATGATACCGAAGGACGACGGCAGTGAGCGTCTCCTGGGTATTCCGACCATACGTGACAGGGTAGCCCAGATGGCTGTAAAGCTTGTCATCGAGCCAATCTTTGAAGCTGATTTTTGTGAGAGTTCATACGGTTTCCGTCCAAAGAAGTCGGCCCATGATGCAATTGATGACATTTCATATGCCCTGAACAGAGGGTACACAAAGGTTATTGATGCCGATCTGTCGAAATACTTCGACACTATCCCCCATGACAAGCTGTTGAAAGTTGTGGCTGAGCGCATATTGGATGGAGAAATACTTCGTCTTGTAAAGATGTGGCTAAAGGCCACCGTTGTGGAGGAGGGTAGAGACGGCAAGAATCGGAATGTTGGTGGCGGCAAGGGGAACCGTAAAGGCACACCCCAGGGTGGTGTTATCTCACCGCTGTTATCCAATATCTACTTGCACCTTTTAGATAGGACATGGGTACGACGTCATTTGGAGAAGAGGCTGGGTGCCCGACTGGTTCGTTATGCCGATGATTTTGTTGTACTGTGCAGAGAGGGAACACAAAGGCCGCTGGAGGTTGTAACCCTGATATTGAAACGTTTGGAGCTTGCTCTGAACGAAGACAAGACAGGTGTAGTGGATACTTATCATGCGAGCTTTGATTTTCTGGGCTTTGAAGTACGTATGAGGCAGAGCTGTCGCACGGGTAATATCTATCCCCACGTTCAGCCCTCAAAGAAGTCTCTAAAGAAGGCAAAAGATCGTATAACCGAGCTAACTCACAGACGCATGACACCGCTACCCATAGATATCTTAATGGATCAGGTTAATGCATCCCTGAGAGGATGGACAGGTTATTTTCATCATCTCCATTGCGGTAAGAGCTTTGCCCAATTGAAAGAACACGTACATCAACGCTTGTGTACGCATCTAAGGAGACGCCATAAGATCAGGGACAGGCAGACAGGGTTTATAAGGTTTCCGAGAGGGGTGCTATATGAAAAGTACGGACTCTATAAAGTGCCAACAACAGCAGGCTGGAAAAAGGCGCATGCCTTGCGGTGAAGAACATCGGAAAGCCGTGTGCGGGAGAACCGCACGCACGGTTTGATGAGGGAGGGCTGGTAATTGCAACTACGGCAGGACTATTTAGACACCGTCAGACGAAAGGGACGGAAACAGTTAAGCCATGCCTACGGTAGCAGTGACCAGCTCTCTACTCTACCCGGTTACTAATAACAGTGTCGCCGGTGAAAAGACCTTTGCCGCCCACAGCTTGGGGAACATGGTTGTATCGAGTGCCCTGAGTGAT
>JAVVFD010000034.1:0-17066 GCA_032250935.1 bacterium | reverse complement strand
TAATAACAGTGTCGCCGGTGAAAAGACCTTTGCCGCCCACAGCTTGGGGAACATGGTTGTATCGAGTGCCCTGAGTGATCACAGTCTCAATGCCAATAATTATTTAATGCTCAATGCGGCTGTGGCGATGGAGGCCTATGACGGGGGAGAAGTTAAGAGTGAAGACATGGAGAACCGTCTCTGGTGGGGGTATGATGAAAAGCTTTTGGCTTCAGAATGGCACGGGCTTTTCAGGAACAGCACCACTTTTACCTCTATTGATGAGCGGGGAAACCTCACATGGCGGGATAGATTCAAAAAACAAACAGAAGGTACGGTTTACTACAATTTCTACTCACCCGGCGAGGAGGTGCTGGCGGCACATCCATACAACAGAACGCCGAGCTTGTCTGAATTCGGGCTCGATATCTCTCTTCCGGACTTTTTGAGGGTTTTTGTCGATCCGGACCTGGGGGCATTCAAACAGACCGGTCAATATGCCTGGGCCTTGCAGGAGAAACTCAAGGGCGCGATGTCGACGAATCTGATTTTGGGGAGCAATTACGGCGGGTGGGGCTTTAACATTGCAGATTACCGTCTGACAGGAACTCAGAACCCGATGCCGCCGGTGCAGGCGAATCTCTTGACGAAGGAGGAACTTAAGGAGAAACCCTTCTTTAATAAAGATGGCGAGATGGCAAAGGCGCTGGGAACAAGCGGTGCGTCGAATGCGGCGGCGGCGAGAGACCGCCTGCTGGCCGAGGCAATACCGGCAAGGACGCTGCCTGCTGGGGCGAATGATTTAGTCAGGGCTTTTGGAGACCCATTAGACCATAACTTCAACATGCAGGCTACTTATCAGACAGGTTGGCCGAGTGAGAGGATGGAAATAGATGATATAAGCTGGCGACATAGTGATGTCAGGGAAGTTTCCTATCTTTATATCAATAAAGTGTTTAAGAAATTCGTAGAATTGGGAGAATTAGATAAATGAGGTCAAAAATTCTATTAGTTGCACTATTAACTTGTATGTCAATAAATACTGAAGCTTCTGCATTAAAGTTACCTGCTGGAAAAGTAACGATAAGGGTTGTCGATGAGAATGGAAAACCTGTAGTTGGGATGCCGGTTGGTATAGGTTTCCCAGTCCCAGCTAAGACGCATAGAGGAATAGCGGGTGAGGCTGTAAAAGGCTTTAGTGATTCCAATGGTTTATTTGAAGCCCAGCATGAAACGATGGATTATGTGAATTTCGGAGCCGATAAAGAGGGTTATTATAAAAGCAGGGGACGGTTCAATTTTTCCAGATCAAAGTCAAATCAATGGGAACCCTGGAATCCAACCGTTGAACTTGTAATGCGCAAGAAAGAAAACCCTGTGGCGATGTATGCGCGGAAGATAAATGTCGATATGCCGGTATTGGGCAAGGAAGTCGGTTTTGATTTGATGGAAGGCGAGTGGGTGGCGCCTTACGGTAAAGGGAAATACCCAGATTTCGTATTCAAAATGGATAGTACGGTTAAATCATTGCTTGAATTTGCTGGTGTCCTGAAACTCACATTTCCAGAGCCATTCAATGGCATTCAGGTAATAAAAGAAGATCTTCAATACGGAAGCAGTTTTAAACTTCCGCGTTTTGCACCAGAAAGCGGATATCAAGACGAACTGGTGAAGGACAACAAGAGTATTCCCGATCAGCCATATAAAGAGGATTATGCAAAAGACAACAATTATACGTTTAGAATAAGAGCAGAAGTGGAAGAGGGGAAATTGGTCCGTGCAATGTATGGGAAAATTCAGCGAGATATCAGGTTTGATCCCAGATCTAAACGTATACATTTCACCTATTACCTCAACCCCGACTACACAAAAAACCTGGAATTCGATCCGAAGCGGAATCTTTTTAAAAACCTGCCGGATCGGGAGCGGGTGGGTTTAAATTAATCGGGCGGAGAGAGAAGAGAGATAGCAGCAAGCAGCAAGGGACGAGTGAGCGGAATTTGAGACGAGATTATCACACATATCAGGTTCAGGCGACGAAACAGGCCGTCGCCATTATCCAATATCTTTTGGTGTTGGAATATTTGAAGGCGCTGGTGAAGGGGCAGGCGTATGAAAGTGATGAAAGCGGTAATGAAGTCCGATGTCAATCTAAAAGGTCGCTGCCCCCGGTTACTATGAGCGGCGAGGCGGTGTTTGTCTATTATTCATCAGGTGCCGGACAATATCTTGAAAATCACAAAGGTAAGGTCGTATCAGAGGTGTCGGAGGATAAGGAGAGGAAGTTTGCTTTCGTACAGGAACTCCTCAACCAGGTCCTGACCAGAAAAAGAAGCGTCGATGATTATACCCTGATAGAGGAAGACGGCTATTACGGGGAGGGCGCAGTGAATGCGGTGGGCGCATTTAAAGAGAATTTCAACATTACTGTAAACACATCTACTGACAATTTGACAGATACATTCGGAAAAATTGTTAAAGATTACGGTTTGTCCGGTAAAGAGACCAATTACCTGAACAGGATAATAGACAAGGAGACCCTTGTGGGTACGGAATTAAGGGAAGGCGACAATCTGATTAACGACGGAAGTTCCATAACCGACACCGGTCTTTACGAGCTATACGTCAATGTGGTGAGGACTTTTGTCGGTGGGATGATAGTTGAGGCCGAGCGGTATGCCGGGCTCTCCGGGACAGTGCGCCCGACCGGCAACTGGCGTTCAAGGAATGATTACGGAGCCGACAACTGTAAAGCAGCCAACCCGGCCTGTGTCGGAGAGCATGACGCTGGCATGAGCTACTGCTTTGGTTGCAAGCAGACAGTAGCCGATTATAATTCCACCGTATCCAGGTGGGGCGCTCCGCCGAATAGTGTGTATCAGAACATTACTTCGACATACCGGGGCGATATCAATGATGCAACCGGGTTGATAGGGGCGACAGACAATGCAAAGAAATGGGCGGGTCTTAATAGCGGAGAAATCAAATGGGACATCAAGGGTATGTCTAAATAAATCGTCATACCGGACTTGATCCGGTATCCAGATATCTGATATGGCTGGATTTCCGTTGGAGTTTATCCCGTACTTGATACGGGGCTGGAATGACCAAATTGTAATTATTAGAGGCAGCCTAAAGACTTAAAATCTTGGTGAAACTTCGTGTGCTTGGTGGAAAAAGAAAAGATTTATTTACGAATAAAGAAATTTGAAGAATATAAGGAGTTTGAAATGAAAATATGGATGAGGGTTATTAAGCAGGTTTTGCCGGGGGTGGTTTTTGCTCTTTCTTTGTCATTAAGCGCCCATGCCGCTCCGATCGAGAAGATCAGGGTGGTGAAGATCTCCCCCATGGACGAGGCAGCGGTGGTGAAGGTGCCCGGTGAGCGGGAGCTGAGGCTCGTAAAGGTTGGTGAGACGCTGGGCGACAAAGGAGGAGTCATAAAGGAGATCGCCGAGGGGCGCATCGTCGTTGAGGTTGGTAAGTGGGAAGAGAAGGATAAGGTGATTATCCGTACGGGGAAGGATGGACAGAAGGTGGAGAGGATGAGGAAGAAACCGCAAAAATGATCCACGAAGGACACGAAGGTCCACGAAGAAAAGATTAAAAAATAGAGATTAGAGTTACTTAGTGTGCTTAGTGGATAAAAAAGTTTTACTTTCAAGGGAATTGATATGAAAAAGACGATTTTAGTTGTAACCGGATTGATCTTGCTATCCTCAGGGGTAGGTTTTGCCGCCGGGGGTGAGGGTGCGGAGCACTTGGCCAAGCTGGAAAAGGGAGACTTTGCCGAGCGTGAAAAGGCCGTAGTCATGCTAAATCGACACAAAAAAAAGACCCTGGATAAAGAAGTTTATGCGACAGCTGCCGATTTGTTGGAAAAAGAGACCGAGCGAAGTAGAAGAGCATTCGACCTGCTAATGGAGGATAAAGATGCCGAACTGCCGGAAGAGCTCTCTTACATCAAGGATGAAAAGCGCTTCGGCAAGTATATGGAAAGGCTCGGTGCAATTGTGAGCAAATCAGGCGATGGCAGCTACCTGCCGCTGGTCCTGAATAATCGCCTCGACCCGAGAAGCATAGTGAATTTTGGAGACGATGCCGTAGATCCTGTTATAAATATACTGGAGGATCCGGGTGCAGGCAGTCATGAAAAGGAGTATGCCCTCCGTATATTGGGAGATATGCTGAGACCCAAAAAGGACGGTTATGTGGCAGGCGGGGGAAAGAGGAATAACATCAAAGAGGCCTTGAAAAAATCGGCATCGGGAGATGATTTTTCCGTTGCCAGGGGATCGGTGAAGGCGCTCAGAATGTCGGGGGACAAGGATGCAAAAGCTTTCAGGCCCGATATGAGCAAAATGAAGAGATCCCGTTACGGAAAGAAAAAGTAAGGATTGTTTCACGTTGAGATGCAACCAGAAGTAGGCGCTTCTAAGCGAGTACGCAAAGAGAAAATATAAGTAAAAGAAGATATTAGAATATTTTAAATAAAGCTTGGCGACTTTGCGCCTCTGCGTGAGAACAAAAGGTGGATTATGCATACAAAAAGATTGGATGGAAAATATATCTCGGGAGGTGGGTTCCTGCTTATAAGGCTCTTTCATTTCATAATCCCTCTTCTTTTTCTGCTCATACCTGTTATCTCTTACGCCGAAGGATTTACCGCCTCTACCCTTGGAGACTACGGCAATGTGTCCGTCATGGAGGTGGATGGGGTATACGACGCCAGGTTTGCAGACGGGACGGAAAACCGCTTTGCCCGGCAGCAGGTGGCAAAGGAGTTCTACAAAACCCACAGTGACGACTACGACTTCCTCGTTTTCTTTTCAAACTTCGACTACGGCATGCTCGACGAGCATACGGTCGCCTTCTACCAGGGGATTAGAAACGATGTAGAGGGGATAGGGCAGGGGATATTCGACCATTCTGCTACATACGGGAGCGACGGAAAGCTGCAGGGTACCATAGACATGGGGAATGTCCTGAACCACGCAGCCAATTATGAGACCGTATCCGATCCCCTTGATCCTGAATTCAACGATACGCTTTCCACTCTCAGCCACGAGATACTCCACCGTTGGGGCGCCAAGCTGAGGTTCAAGGACGAGACCAGGAAAGTAAGCGACGCCATGCTGGGCAAGGACGGCTCCCACTGGAGCTTCCTCTTCGATTCGAACGGCTCCGTCCTCTACGGCAACGAATGGAGCGACAACGGCGACGGCACATTCACTTCATTGGCGTCGAGGAAGGAGATGAAGCACTAC
The DNA here is from genome assembly GCA_032250935.1 of bacterium. GTDB lineage: Bacteria > Desulfobacterota > JADFVX01 > JADFVX01 > JADFVX01 > JAVVFD01. Next base: position 11,820 of record JAVVFD010000034.1, on the reverse strand, counting down.
GGACCCCTCGACCTATACCTCATGGGGATGATCGACAAATCCAAGGTTCCCTCCATGCTCCTCATAGAAAGTGCCGATGTCGATAAAGCCAGACTCCCCGAGGCGGGCGTCACCATAAGCGGTACGGCCCGCACCGTCACCATAGACGACATCATCGCAGCCGAGGGTGAGAGGAACCCAAGCGCCTCCGGTTCACAGAAGTCCTTCAAGACCGCCTTTATATATGTCACGAGGCCGGGCACATTTGCCGCCAAAGACCTGGTCGGTTTAGAGGATATCAGGAACTCCTTCGTTACCCGTTTTTCCATCCTCACAGACGGCGCGGCCATAACTCAGGTCGCCGCAACTCCAAAGGACGATATACCAACTTCGCCCGGCGTGACTCCCATCGAGACTACGCCGAGGACGACCGATGCAGATATCAACGAGGGGGTTGCCTGGCTTATCAGTCAGCAGGAGACGGACGGGAGCTGGCGAGACCTTGTGCGGACGGCCGAAAGGGACACGGCCCAGTCCTACCTGGCCCTTCTTAATTTTGATACGGCCGTCGGGTCGCTGCCTTCCGCCCTTGAATGGCTCGGCCTTTCCGACCCGGCCAACACGGACTACCTGGCAAGGAAGATAACGGCACTGGTCGAAGGGGGTAGCGATGCCTCTGCAGCTATGGAAAAACTCCTCGCCATGCAGAACATTGACGGCGGATGGGGAAGTGTGGCTAATTATGCCAGCAGTCCCGCCGATACAGCCCTTGCACTGAAGGCTATTCTTGCTGCCGACACTGCCATAACGGAGCCGATAACTAAAGGTATGGCCTACCTTAAAGCGAGCCAAAACAATGACGGCGGATGGGGAAGCGGCGGGGGTAGCGACGTACAGACCACGTCTGCTGTCCTCAAACTCTTCGGACAGAAGCGTGACGTGGCAGACCTCGATGAAAATATAGGCAGCGGTACGACATGGCTCATGGCCAGGCAGAACCCCGACGGTGGCTTTGGCAACAGTCCGAGTACGGTCTACAACACGGCAGAAGCGCTTCTCGCCCTGAAAGAACTGGACGCCCCTTCGCAGGTACCGGGTGCGGCGCTAAGCTACCTCCTCGCCAGCCAGTCGGGCGACGGGAGCTGGAATTCAAGCCCCTACGAGACGGCCCTTGCCGTAAACGCCGTATGGAAGGCGAGCGTCGATCCTGATCTTTCCATAAAGAGCGAAGATATCACCTTTATACCTGAAAAGCTGACAAGCTTGCCTACGAGCGTAGTCATCAAGGCGGACATTAATAACTTCGGCAGGACCGACGTGCAGCAGGCGAGGGTTGTACTCTACGACGGTGATGCCATCCCTGAAAACAAGATAGGTGAGCAGATGCTCGCCTTCCTCGGCAATTCAGCTATTACGGTAACGTTCCAGGTGACAGTCGAGGACGGTAGTGAGCATAGGTACTATATCGTTGCTGACTCTGAAGGCGCCGTTGATGAACCAAACGAGTCCAATAATATTGCGCTGAAGATACTTTATCCTGAACCGACCTACGACCTTGAGCTTAATTCTTCGAGCGTCATTCTCTCTGAGGCGGTAGTGGACAAGTTCGAGGAAGTTACGATCATATCAGAGGTAAGCAACCACGGGACGATGGACGCTTATAACGTGCTCGTCAAGTACTACATTGAGGAAGAGGGCGCCCCACATTTCATAGCGTCGGAGAATCTGGAAGTCGTTGCGGCAAACTCTACTGTAACAAGCAATGTAGTATGGAAGACGGACAAGGCAGGCGACAATATGTCTCTAATTGTTGAGGCCGACCCCTTCAATGTATTTGCCGAACTTTCCGAAGAGAATAACAGTGGGACAACGCAGATTAAAGTAAACGATTTAGTCCTTACCGATCCGAACCTTGTTGTCTCATATAACGACATCACGATCACCCCTAACCCGGTCAACGAGACGGAAGATATACATATCTCCGCTATTATCAGGAACAACGGTTATGCCTCTGCTGAAAACATTGTTGTTAATTTTTACAGGGGAATTCCGGGATCAGGCGGCCTATTTCTTGGGAGCCGGACAATAGAGGCTCTCGGCGTTGGGGCAAGCTCTACCCTTACCGTGGATTGGACGAATATTCAGGGTTCGGGCGAAAAAATCATCTATATAGCGGTCGACCCCGATGACATTGTCGGGGAGATAGCCGAAGACGACAACGAGGCTTTTACAACAGTCCAGGTAATCAGTCTCCCCGATCTTTTTGTGGCGGAAGGCTCTATCGAAATTGCGCCGGTACTGCCGAGGGAGGACGACCAGCTATCCATAGCTGTTACAGTGCAGAATAAAGGTGGACAGGATGCAAAGGATGTAAAGGTTGTCCTAACCGACGGGGCGCTGACTATAGGTGAGCAGATTATACCCCTTGTTAAGCAGAATTCCCAGGCGACGACACTTTTCAGCTACAGAGTCGAAGGTAAAGGGACTCATATCTTAGCTGCAGTTGTTGACCCCGACCATGCTGTTGTCGAGCAGAACGACGGCAACAACAGTGCAGGAAGGTCATTTACTGTCCAAGGTGCGGACCTCTCCGCATCGGAGCGCTATATCTCCCCCAATGGCGACGGGACAAATGAGAGTACGGAATTTTTCTTCAGGCTGGAGACAGCCCAGACAGTGAAAGTTATCGTAGTAAATGAAGAGGGAGAGGTAGTCAGGACATTTGAGGGGGAGAGACTGGAGAATATTCCCGGTGGGACCGTTTCCTGGGATGGTCTCGACGACAGGGGAACAGTCGTCGACGACGGAGAATACCGTATATCGGTAATGTCTGAGGCCGGTATTAGCCTGGGCAGCCTTTCTGTTATTGTAGACAACAACAGAACGCCTTATTACGAAGCTATCGGCACGGATGCCTTAAGGGATGTTTCATATAATAAAAACAATGAAGTCTATGACCAGCGTTTTGATTTCATGATGAAAGAGTGGTTCCCCGACGACAGCGGTATACTGCTTTATGGAGAGGATTATTCGTCTTATCCCAACAATACATATGGTTTTTATAAATTGTCGCCCGAGAGCGGCGAGAGGGAACAAATTACGCCTGACGATTTTGAAAGTGGTTATTATATGACGGATTTTTCTCCCGACGGAAGCCGACTGGCAGCCGTTAATTCTGGTGGAATGTATGACTATGGCCAGCTGTGGATTTATGATGTGGAGAGTGGTGAGTGGAATGTTGTGGATCAAGCGGAGGGGAAACCATCTTATTCTTATAAATGTGGATGGTATAGTTGTTACAAGGATTATGATTTCGAGTCCAGCATGTTGTTTCCGAGCTGGTCGCCCGACGGCGAGCATATCATATACAAAACACTGCTATCAGATAATACATGGGGACTATTTATAATCAGGCCCGACGGGACTGGTAAGACGAGGATAGATGACAGTGTTAACCGGATAGATTCATGGGAAGACATTGAGTATGATAACTTCGAGGAAAGAAGAAATTATAAGTGGTCGCCAAATGGTGACCGGATCGCCTACTATTCGTGGGAAAGTGATAAGTTCCTGGTAAGCGACCTGGAAGGAAACAAAACCGTTATTTTTTATGGTGAACTTGCAGGTGAGGGAAACTTTGAATGGATAGATAACGACAAACTTACAGCTCAATTCTACAGCTATGAAAAGGGGGAGTTTGAGATATGGGAGTTCGATATTTCCAATCCCGATAGTTCCAAGTTGCTGCTGCAAAACGGGGAGTCCTACTACGTTTCCCCTGACGGGGCAAAGGCCGTCTTTGCTGACGAGAACTGGCCCAATCCCAAAATGGTCGCATTTAACCTTGAAAACAAAAGTTCTTTGGAGATCAATTTTAGTGACCTTTTTTCTAACTTTGATGATAATGATCGTTATGGTTTTTGGAGCGAAATGCTCTGGAAAACCTACTATGTGGGTACAAAGCGTTTCTGGTCACGGGACAGCAGCAAATTTTATATGTACTACTGGAAATGGAATAGCGATGTAGATAGCTGTGAAATGATGTTGCTGACTATTGACCTCAATGCCTTGACTCACAAGGAAATGAAGGTTGAAAATCTCTTCGGTGAAGGTGTCTACGATGTTCAAGGCTACTACCTAATGCAGTCCATGATGCTCGACGATAACCGGACCATATTGCTTCCGGTAAAACTAGAGGGCAGTTATGACGAATGGACCATCCTTGCAATAGATACGGAAAAGGGAACGGCTGAAAAAACCCCTATGAGGATGGACTCTTTTGGTAGGGGGTGGTATGAAGATAATGGATATTCTCCATTAGGGAATTATATCTATTTCAATGAGGTTTGGTGGAATGAACCGGTATATGTTTTTCAGTCACTCCTTAACCTGACTGCAGACCTGCAGGCGGCGAAATACAAGTCTGAAATCCTATTGAGCGGCACTGCTGTCGACGTGAATTTCGGCGGGTACAAGCTGGAATATGCCGATATAAATGCTTCGGATATATGGAACCTGATCCAGCCAGCCATAGATACCCCGGTAATAGGAAATAAACTGGGAAGTTGGGTGCCACCCTATGAGGGGACTTTTAATGTGCGTCTCATAGTTTGGGATAAGGCAGGGAATACCGCTATCGCGCAGAAAAGGGTTATCTGGGGCAAGAGTTCCAGCATCGCCAACCTGTACAAGTCACTGGAGATATTCTCGCCAAACAGCGACAGCGTTAAAGATACCGTAGAGCTGTACTATACCGTTCTTGAACCTGTGCATCTCGAATTCAATATCCATGATGCAAACAATAATCTCATCAGGACTTTTAACAGGGACCATACTTCGACAGGAGAAGAATACATAAGTTGGGACGGAAGGGATGAAAGCGGCAATCTTCTCCCTGACGGCAAATACAGGATAGATGTGGCAAATTTCAAGTTCTTTGTCGAGGTAGACATTACGCCGCCCGATATGGGAGTTGCTTTCAGCGACATTGACATGGAAATATTTAGCGCTTCTTTGTTAGGTCACGTATATGACGAAAATATCCTGTCCTGGCGAGTTGACTACGGTGAGGGTGAAAACCCGCAGGAATGGACTGAATTCAAACTGGGTGAAGAGAATATTGCCGTTGAAGATATATATGGAAATATACTTACAGACCCTGTCCAGGATACCGGATTGTACAGTTTCCAAAACAAAGTTCAGGCTGTGGCTGAAGGTGAAGAACAAAGTGCCTATACGCTGGGATGGGCCGGCGGCAAAAGATTTATGGTCAGCGCCGAAGATAAGGCAGGGAATAAGTCCAGCCAGGTCTCCGGATTCATGGAGGAGAAGTTCATTCTCTTTCAGTGGGACGGTAACGAAGTATATGCAGATGGAAAAATTCCAGCACCACTTACAAGGCCCGGGGTTCACAGCCTGCGCGCCTTTGAAACAGTAAAAACGCCTTTTAACTCCATTACGCTCCAATCCCGAAGCGGTAGAGATTGGATTGATGCTGATGCTCAAATATCTTACGAATCAGGGATGATTACAATAATTTGGAATACGACACTTCTTGCTGACACTGTTAACGCCGTCAGGATAAAGGCTACAGATATCACGGGAAACGAAGTTTATTCAAATATCCTGACGACGGAAAATGTTCTCCAGATTGTTAAAAGCTGTAAAACTCCTACCGTAGCCCATGGTATAAACTATATATTCGAACCTCTCAAGAAACTCAGTTACCAGGTTTCATCCGGTGGCAGTGAATGGACAGATTACAGGGTATTTAATGTTGAAACGGGAGATGAAATACCTGTTGGATCATTTGTTGTCCCAGCCCCGCCTGATTCGCTAATCAGCTGGTCAGATTCAATAATAAGGATTTTGGCAACCGGAGAGAGTGAGAGAGAGTATTCTACGGAAGTTATCTCCTGGCCTCCCGATTGCGCTGAGGTTTCTTTATCAATCAATTATCCCGGTGCAGAATGCGGTAATTCTTCGGGTAGGGCGGAACTCTCTGTTAGCGTTGGAGATGCAAGTGCAGGTGCAGGTGTTATTCCGAAGTTTGTTACATACCATATGGAAAAACAAGAAGGCGAACAGATGATCGGAACTGTTGATCTTATGAAAGATAAGAAAGGAAAGTTTGCAGTTGACACATCATTCTTGCAGGAGGGGGCATATAAAGTAACTGCTGTTGCTAGCTACATCAATATCAAAAATCAACTTCAGGAAAGCAAGAAAGAAGAAAAACTCATTGTAGACCGAGTTCTACCTGCTGCTGAAATTACCTACCCGGGAGACAGTTTGAAGGTTTGTCCCGTCAAATATGATAAATGGTACGGGATAAATATAGAAGGTATTGCTAAGGACAACCTGGGGGACGTATCATATGAATTTTATTACGGCGCTGGTGAGAACCCTGTAGATTGGCAACCCGCCATGACCAGGAACGTCGAGGATTCTGTTCCACTGGCTGGTAAAGGTTCTGTCGAAGGGGCGCTCGGCACATGGGATATAACCGGTCTGAAGGAAGACATTTACTCACTAAAACTTAAGGTCAAAGATCGAGTGGGCAATGTCTCATGTTATACGACCAAGCTATCCTTTGATGCAATAACTGATATCTCGGAGTTAAACGTCGATCAATCACTCATTTCGCCTAATGGTGATGGAACCAATGACGAGGTGGCCGTCACCTATACTATAGGTGAATATGCCCTGGTGGATATTAATGTATATCAGGGTGCTGATCCTGATATCAATTCTACTCCTGTCAGGTCTCTTGCCGCAGGGATGCAACACCAGGCTGGAAGCGAGATTGTGGTTTGGGACGGAAATACTGATTCCGGCAGCACTGTGCCGGACGGTGCCTACAGTATAGCTGTTATGATAAAGGATTCCTGCGGTAATGTCGCTGTTAAATCGACCACGGTCAGTGTCGATAATACGCAGCCTGAAGTTTCTATAAGTTATCCCACACCGGTCTCCCCTTTAGGTAATATAATCGAGGTAAGGGGAAATGCGGTTGATCCTAACTTTAAAAACTATATTTTGGAGGTCGGCGAGGGAGAGGACCCAGAAACATGGACCGTAATCTTCTCCAAGGACGCACCTGCGAAAGACGGTAATATACTGGGCCAGTGGAACACATATGGTGTTGAAGGGAAATGGTCTTTAAGGCTTAGCGCTGAAGATAGGGCTGGCAACAGGAATGAAGTAACGGTGTTAATTGACCTCGCTGAAAGAAAAGACCTCATTAAAGACCTGAAGGGGATTCCCACTCTCTTTTCGCCGAACGACGACGGCAGGATCGATAATGCAACCATTCAGTTCGACCTGAACTACATATCTGATGTGGTGATTGAGATAGCCGATGCAGGCGGTATTGTCAGAAGGAAATACATATCGGCTGAGCTTCTTGCAGGTGTAAATACCTTCACCTGGGACGGTAAGGATAATAACGACTCTGTAGTTCCCGACGGTAATTACAGTATAAAATTGACAGCTTCGCTTTCTTCGGAGACATCGGTAACGCATGATGAATCAATAACCCTGATCGTTGATGCTACATCACCGACAGTTGATATTGTATCGCCGGTGAAAGACTCCTATGTCAGCACCGATGTTCCGATAAGAGGTACTATCAGTGATACTAACATCTTTGAGTATATTGTAAGTTATGCCGGAAGCACAGGGGAGGAAATTCTCGACCAGTCTAACCAGTCGAGGGTCAATTATGCATTCAGTTCACTAGCCGGATTGCCAGAAGATAAATATGTCCTTAAGTTTAAGGCTTTCGATCTTGCTGAGAATGTTGCGGAAGAGACGATACCTTTCACGCTAGACAGGACTCCCCCCAGCGTAATGATAGAAACTCCGGCAGAAGGGGCAGTCTTCGGAGCCGAAGATAGTGTTGTTCAGATCTCGGGCGGCATAGTGGAAGAGAACCTTGAGAGCTTCAGACTGAGGTACGGTGCAGGAGACGAACCTTCGCAGTGGACGACTATTGTAAGCCGTACCGAACTGCCGTCCGGCCAGGAGTTGGCTGGCTGGAACATCGGCGCCGACAGCGATATTTCAGATGGAATATATACCATTTCCCTTTACGCAGAGGATAAGGCCGGATTCACTAATGAGACGACCTTAAATATTATTATAGACCGTAACCCGCCGGAGGTGGAAATGACCTCACCTCAGGAGGGAGAATATGTAAAAAAGGCTATTGACGTCAGGGGCACCGCTACAGATACCAATTTTGACGGCTACACCCTTGAGATGTCGTCAGGGGGCTGCGACTCCGCTTACCAATGGGCCGTCATTAAAACAGGGACAGCGCCAGTTGAAAGCGGTTTTCTTGCACGTTGGGAGATACTGCCACAAGATGGCGATTACTGCTTGAGACTATCATCTCTTGATAAGCTGGGCAATAAAAGTGAAACGCAGAGAAACGTAAAAGTTGACAAAACAGCCCCAGACGCCCCCGTCCTTTCGGGAACATTAGAGGATATAAACAATGCTTCACTTTCCTGGTCTCAATCTTCGGCTACGGACCTGGTCGGCTACAACCTTTACAGGGATAATGTAAAGATCAATGGCTATCCCCTTACGGAAGCAGCCTTTACTGACAGCAACCTTACGGGTGGTTTCTATAAATACACTGTCAAGGCAGTTGACCTAGCAGGGTGGGAAAGTACCGCCTCCAATGAAGTCGAGATAGAGATCGATCTAACTCCGCCGAAAGCAAAGATATCCTCGCCAGGCAACGGATCGCAAGTGAGCGGTATAGTTGATATAAAGGGGACGGCATACAGTACAGATGATGACTTTAAACAGTATAGTCTCTATGTGGGAGATGGAGAGCAGCCTTCGTCATGGAATCTGTTGAGGAACTCTCCAGTTCCGATACCTTTTGGTACTCTACTGTCATGGGATGCATCGGCTTTATCTGAGGGGGTCTATTCAATAAACCTGGAGACAGAAGATCTTTCAGGCAACAAAAATTCTCATTCTGTTGTTGTGACAGTCGATAATACGCCGCCTGCCGCACCTCAACTTTTAACCCTGTCTTTGAGCGGCTCCAGTGTTGCCCTGACGTGGCAGGAAAACAGTGAAGAAGATGTTGCAGGGTATCTCCTGTACAGAAATGACAAGATCGCAAATGCTTCCGGAACTGTGACGGGGAGTCTAAAGCCATACCAGCTTACCGGTGTCTCTTATACTGATCAGTCTGTACCTGACGGTGAATTCGACTACACCCTCGTAGCTGTCGATGAGGCGGGGAACATGAGCGCCCCTTCCAATGCACTGAATGTTGTCATTGATATGCATGCTCCCAGTGCGACTATCGTAGATCCCGCCTACTGGTGGGCTGAATTTGAAGAAAGCCTCACTGTGAAAGCTGAATCACCGGACAGCGATGTTTCAATCGTCCGCTTCGAATACAGGCATTCTAGTGAGAGTACGTGGAATAGCTTTGGTGAGGTCACTGATGGAGAGCCCTATCTTGCCGTTATTGATGCCGCCGCCCTTGAACTTTCTTTCGGTAACTATTACATAAGGGCAGTTGCTACCGATTTCTCGGGTAAACAGGATTCTGATCCGCCTTATACAGGGATATCTTATGGGGATTGGACTTCCCCGGCAATTCCGATGGACGTAACGACAATGGTAGACGGCACGGAAATTACGATAAGCTGGACTGCGAATAGTGAGCCGGACCTTGGCGGATATAATATTTACAAGGTTAATGACGACGGTTCAAAGTCCATGATTAATTCAGCCGATGCCTCAGAGACGTCCTACAAGGTTTTCAGGTCTAACGGGACATATAATTTTGTGGTTACCGCCGAGGATGAGCAGAATAACGAAAGCGGCTATTCGGAGAAGGCGAGCGCCTATATTTATACTCCCGAAATATACCAGTTGGCTACACCCGTAACCGACAGCGCTCTTCACATTGTAGGTTGGTCGCATCCTTATACAGCAGTAGATATTTTCGTGGATAGCGGTTCCGGTCCTGTCCTGGCGGCTAGTGCGACAGCCGATGCCGATGGGGAATTTGAGGCTGACCTAACTCTATCGCTTGGCGAGAATGAAATTGCAGCGAGTGCTATAGACAGCTCTGGGAATAAAAGTGGAACATCGTGGCCTGTAACGGTTGTCTACGATGAGCCGCCGGGTGCACCCACAGGTCTTGCGGGAGATGTCCAGGGACAAAATGTGAATCTCACATGGGATGCAAATCCAGAATCGGATGTCAAGGGATATAAGATCTTCAGGGACGGCCAGTACATTGCCACATCAGGTTCAGGCGGAGGCTCCGCAGAATACGAAGAGGTTAGTATTATTAAGGCAAGCGCCTCTTCTGCCGCTAAAGCTTGTTATGACCCTCGCCTGGGAAGAGTTTCATGTGTGCCGGAATATGCTATCGATGATGACCCTGAAAAAACAGCGTGGAGACCCGAATGGTTTGATCTGGAGCACTGGTTGCAGCTAGACTTTACATCGACTGAAGAGATCAGTCGCATACAAGTGCTGTGGGATACTGGCACAATGGTTGAGTTGGTTGATGTACAGGTGTGGTCGGGCCGAGAATGGGATACTGTCCATGTTGCAGAGAGTAATCAAAGTGAATATGATCTGAAAAGTCCTTTTAATACAGATAAGATCAGGATCAAAGTTTTCGGCACGCGGATAGGTGTTGCGGATGTGAAAATTTATAAAGGCACGGCAAGTACAGCCTTGGCTACAGCTTATGAGGATGAAGCCCTGCCTGATGGAGAATATCACTATTCAGTAAGTGCTTTCGATGTTTATGATTTTGAAAGCCCTCTTTCGGAAGAGATCACGGCAGCGGTGGGGGATATAATACCACCGGCTATTCCCTCTGATCTGACATCTGCTGTTGAGGGAAGTGATGCCGTTCTTAACTGGCTGGCCAATACGGAGCCTGATCTGGCCGGATATAATGTCTACAGGGAAACCAATGAGGAATGGATACAGATAAACCATAGTTTGATAACCGGGACCTCTTACACTGACAGTTCTCTCATAAACGGGATCCATACCTACAGGGTTACGGCGGAAGACGCATCAGGAAACGAAAGTATGCCATCCAGCGAAGTGTCGGCCGATGTGGCTCTTGCAACGCTGCAAGTACCAGTTATAACGGCAGTTTACACTGTTCCTGAAGGCGGGGCCCTTGATATTTCCTGGGAGAGCCCGGAAGGAGAGTCGGCATACTATAACCTATACAGGAGTATGAAAGAGGGTAGTGATTATGAAAAGATTAATGAGACATTGATCGCCGATATCTCTTACCTGGATAGTGGACTAACAAACGGTACCGTCTACTATTATGCAGTTTCAGCCATAGACGATATTGGCAATGAAAGTTCAATGTCTGGTGAGGTATCAGGTGTTCCGGCTGATACCCTTGCATCTGAAAAGCCCGTCATAATTTCGCCGACCATTGCAGGCAGTCCCATCGTGCTCTACGAAGGGAAGACAGACGTGTCGGGTTATGCGGAAGCAGGGTCAGCGGTCAACTTGTATAACGGCATGAAATTAGTCGGTAGTGCAACAGCGGATGAAGAGGAAAGTTTCATCGTCAAGGATGTGTCTTTGGAAGCAGGGGAAAACAACTTAAGTACTGTTGCGGTTGATCAGTCTGGTAATGAAAGTCCATATTCTGATGAAATATCCGTTGCTTTCGATACAAGCCTGACTCCTGATTTAGAAGTAGTGTCCAGCGACATCTTGTTCTTTACCTTGCGGGTTTCCCGGTCCGGGGAGAGCAGCAGGCCGTCTTTGATGATTCCTGCGAAGGGAGCCACCAAGTTGATCCGGCCGAAC
>JAVVFD010000033.1:0-21072 GCA_032250935.1 bacterium | reverse complement strand
GCGGCAAAGCAGACCACCTCACATTCATATTCTTCAATGAGCCATCTTACGATGACCGATGTATCAAGTCCGCCCGAATAGGCAAGGACGACCTTATTTATATTTTCTTTCACTTGAACCCCTCCAATAATTTAACCACTTATTTATATTATAAAGACCAATAACCTCTCCCAACCGCTCCTTACGTTAAGAGGAGGGGTTAAGCCCCCCCCGTCTGGAGCAAGAGGGGACTAGGGGGAGCAAGTATTATTTAGCACACATCAGCATTTCCATGATCGCCTTTTGCGTATGTAGCCTGTTTTCGGCCTGATCGAATATAAGAGACCGCTTCCCTTCAAGAACCTCGGCTGTTATCTCTTCACCCCTGTGCGCAGGAAGGCAGTGGAACACTATCGCCTCTTTCGATGCATGGCGCAAGAGCTCTTCATTTACCTGGTAGGCTTTAAAGGCCTTCTTTCTTTCTTCCGACTCATCCTCCTGCCCCATGCTTGCCCAGACGTCGGTATTAACTACATCGGCATTTCGGGCCGCCTCGGAAGGGTCGTCAAGCACCTTAATATTCCCGGCTTCTTTAAGCGCATTTCCTAGAACTGTATCAGCCGGTCTATGACCTTCAGGGCAGGCCAGGGTGAGTTCAAAACCGAGCCTTGCGGCGGCATTAATCCATGAATGGGCCATGTTGTTGCCATCCCCTATCCATGAGATCTTGCGTCCCTCCAGAGTCCCGAAATGCTCTCTTATTGTAAAGAGATCTGTCAGGATCTGGCAGGGATGAAGCAGATCGGTAAGGCCGTTGATGACCGGAACGTCGGCATAAGCTGCAAACTCTTCCAGCATATCATGAGAGAATGTTCTTATCATTATGCCATCGACATAACGAGAAAGAACCCTTGCCGTATCGGCGACAGGTTCGCCCCGCCCGATCTGGGTATCCTTAGGGCTAAGAAATATAGCCTGACCGCCCAGCTGAAACATGCCGACTTCAAAAGAGACCCTCGTTCTGGTAGATGATTTTTCAAATATCATCCCCAGACTCTTGCCTTGAAGGCTCTGGTGCGGAGTTCCTCCCTTTTGCATCTCTTTTAGTTCGGCCGTACGCTTTAGAAGCGCATGGATCTCATCTGCCTTAAGGTCAAGAATGCTAAGCAGGTCCTTCTTCATGCCTTTATCCCTGCAAGCAGACCGTCAAGAATATTAATCATTTCAGTAATCTCTTCCTTGGTAATGGTAAGGGGCGGAAGAAAGCGCAGCACTGTGCCTGCGGCGCAGTTCAGCAGCAATCCTTTGTCAAGGGCCTCCTTGACCAGTCCTCCCCCTTCAAGCGCAAGCTCCATTCCATAGATAAGCCCCTTTCCCCGCAGATCGGTAATGAAGGGATATTTTGATTTAAGCTTTTCCAGCTCGGCTTTTAACAGTATCTCCATATCCCGGCAATTTTCAAGCACGCCGCCTTCAGTTATGGTCCTGATAGCTGCAACACCCGCAGCAGAGGCTAGCGGGTTGCCGCCGAAGGTGCTAGCATGGGTTCCGGGCACAAAGCTATTCATTACGCCCTCTTTGGCCATCATGGCCCCCATGGGCACTCCGCCTGCTATCCCCTTGGCAAGGGAGATGATGTCCGGCTCCATCCCTGAATGTTCATAGGCAAAGAGCTTGCCAGTTCTTCCCATGCCGACCTGTACCTCGTCCAATATGAGCAGGATGCCTTTTTTATCGCATAACTCTCTCACCGATTTCAGGTAGCTATCGGAGGGGACATTAACCCCGCCTTCACCCTGGATAGGCTCAAGCATAACGGCGCATGTCTTGTCATCAATCGCCTCTTCAAGCGCCTTTATATCATCGAAGGGCACATGCTTGAATCCGGGCAGCAGCGGTTCAAAACCGTGGCTGAATTTCTGCTGCCCCGTTGCGCTGATGGTTGCCATAGTCCTCCCGTGGAAGGATGATTTCATTGTAATGATCTCATGCCGGCCATCTCCATGCCGGTCAAAGCTGAACCTGCGCGCCAGCTTGATAGCCGCCTCATTGGCCTCGGCGCCGCTATTACAGAAAAACACCTTGTCTGCAAAGGAATTCTTCACAAGCAGCTCGGCAAGTTCAGCCTGCGGGGCGATGTTGTAGAGGTTTGATACATGAATCAGGGTTTCGGCCTGATCCTTAATAGCTTTGGTGACGGCAGGATGGCTGTGGCCCAGATTGCAAACGGCAAGACCCGATACAAAGTCGAGATATTTCTTTCCGTCAGCATCCCAGACTCTTGCGCCGCTGCCTTTTACAAGGGCGATGGGATAGCGGCCATAGGTGGCTGCAACATATTTATTCGTTTTATCTACTATGTCACTGTTTTTCATCTTCTTATTCATCCCGATAAAGCTAAAAACCCATAGAATACCTTAATAAATAAGTAAAATCAATGCGGATAAAAGGGTATTTGAAAAAAACGCAAGATTGATGAAAGGAGTGAATTATACCTGACAGAACATGGCAGGTGAAAAATTAAAAAAAGGGGGAGGGGGGGGAAGATTAAAACGTTAAGGGTTTTGCTGTTTTGCCTCCCTACAGCCGCTTTGCATGTTATAAAAGGCTATAGCTTCATTTAAGTCGTCTTCCGCTACCTTAAGAAATTCGATTCTCACTATTTACGCTGCTTGTCAATTTTTTCAAATACTTCATGAGCAGAGATTACATCTGCCTCGCCACGTTCATATGCATCAATACGGCTTTCAGTTTTCTTCGCCCATTTTTTGTCAGTCTCTCTTCTTGAAGCAAACTCGAAGCTGGATAAAAGGTCCCCTTTTACTTGATGCATTTCGGTTAAATGGAGGTAGTGGAATTGGGGTGTTGTTCTTTTTAAATTGGTGGGCGATGGGGGATTCGAACCCTCGACCTCAGGCTTCGGAGGCCTGCGCTCTATCCAACTGAGCTAATCGCCCGTGATGGTCATCACGACTGTTAAAGATACAAAAAGGCGGGTTAAAAGTCCAGCTATAAGGCTGGCATGGGCGGGACTTAATCGTGAGAGCGATCCTTCAGTTCCCGCTCCACATCCTTTTTCATGGCACTTTTCTTGAGCGTTTCCCGTTTGTCGTGAAGCTTCTTACCCTTGACAAGGGCTATCTCTGCCTTGATCCTGCCCCTGCTGAAATAGAGCTTTAGCGGCACAAGGGCGAAGCCGCGCTCATTTATCTTGCCCTGCAGTTTTTGAAGTTCTCTTTTGTGAAGGAGGAGCTTTCTGCTTCTGGTAGGGTCGTGATTATCCCTCGCTGCGTGTGAATAGGGAGAGATATGCGCATTGAGCATGAAGAGCTCCTCTCCTTTGAATACGGCATAACTGTCAACAAGCTGGGCCTTTCCGTCTCTGAGCGATTTAACCTCAGTTCCTACAAGGACTATCCCTGCCTCATAGGTCTCTTCTATAAAATAGTCGTGGAATGCCTTTTTATTCTGGCAGATGATCTTGATCGACATATGAAAACCTATCTGCCTATAATCCGGATAATTTGAGGTTGATACTCCCTTTTCTTCTCAAGGCTCTTGCTCCACAACCTTATGAGAAGAAATGAGATGATAAGGCAGCTTATTCCAACGGCGCCCGCTACTAGGTCCGGGTCGGAAGCGGGCATATTGTTTCTCGCGTAGCTGTCGCCCATGACACCCCCCGTAATCATGACAATAAGAGGAAGGACGTATATGAGGAAGGAGGACTTGAGGAAGACGATGCTGTCTATAGCCACCTTTACCCTGTCTCCAACCTCGGCTCCCATATCATTTATAGCTTTCATCTCCATTATATTGGACCCCGCATCGGCCATGGAATGACAGGACGATTTTGCGCTGCAGCCGTCGCAGGAAGAACCTCTCTGAGTATGTATGAATGCATACCCCTCTTCGACCCTGACCACTATACCTTCTTCTTCAAGCATGCCCTCTCCAGCCAGATAGAATTTTACTTAAAAATACCAACTAAAATCTCCGTAATAGATGTCCTGCCTGTCGCCATATTCAGCTGTGCTCTTTCCGGCAAAAAGCTGGATACCCGCCTTAAGCTCCATATTATCAGATAGTGAATAGCTAAGTGCGGGGCTTAAAAAGCGACTATTATCATCAAGGTTAACAATAAGGTAGTTATCCCAGCGCGTAAGAGGCGTTATATCATAACTTATCTGAATGCCGGAATACTCTTTCCCGCTATAGCCAAGCGCAGACCCCGGAATTTTCGCCCCTCCACTTTTGAAGTACTCTACCATAATGTAGAGTGAACTTTCAAAGTTATAGTTCCCAGAAAAGAGGTAGCTGAACTTCTGATCCCCCTTTATATCCTCTATGGATACCAGTTCCCCGTAGAACCCTCCATCTCCAAGATATCCGGCAAAGTCCAGTCCTGCAAAGCCTCTCTCCATATGCCTTCCAGCCGAGACGGCTATGTCGTAGGAGACGAGGGGAAAGACGATTCTGGCGGCGGTGGAGTCAAGGAAATCTCTTTGCGGGATGTATAGAAGTGAAAGGGAGGAGACGGTGCCTCCCGAGATGGTCAGAAGCGCAGCATCCACGCCATCCCTTTCATCTCTTTCTATGGCCGTCGGAGAAAGAGGGTTGAACATGTCCAGGGGGCTCCAGAACCCCCCCTTGCCCCAGGGTACCCTCTGCCTCCCAATGGTAAGATCAATATCGCCTTGTCGGATAAGGGCATATCCCCTGTAGATGGAATGGTCCCATATAAGCTCATCCTCCCTCTTGATCTCATGCTCAAGATTCCAGTACTGCCCTGAGGGCAGAGAATCCCTTGCAGCTTCAAGTGCCGCAAATTCGCCCGTCGATAGATACTCTCCGAAAAGGAGGTGGTTGTCATACTGGATATGGTATGAAAAATTGGCCGACAGCTCCCCCTTGGCCTCTATCCTCAGGCGGTTGGAGTCGAGATGATAGCGATCCTCATCGACGGTAGTCCGGGAATAAATATAGAGGTTCCTGTAGCTGCCGGAGAGTGAGAAGGTGTTATCTGCCGCCATTACGGTTTGAACATTAATTAAGAACAGTCCTGTGATCGCCAGAAAAGTTGTCCTGGGAGAAAGGATATGGTGAGGATTCATAAAAGTTTCTACTCCCCGCCATCCACAACAACCCCGTCTCTAAGCCTGACCACCCTCCTGCACATATCCATGACCATCGCCTCATGGGTCGAGAGCAGGAAGGTTATGCCGTGTTCATCATTGAGGCGGAGCATCATCTCCATAAGCGCCTTGCCCGTTTCCGTATCGAGGTTGGCCGTCGGCTCGTCGGCAAGGACAATGTCAGGTCTGGAGACTACAGCCCTGGCCACCGCTACCCGCTGCTGCTGGCCGCCGGAGAGTTCGCTCGGCCTGCTCTTTTCTCTCCCTTCCAGGCCTACCTCCTTAAGTATGGCCATGCTCCGTTCGCGCCTTTCACCCCTTGAGACCCCCTGCAAAAGCATGACATATTCAACGTTCTCCAGCGCCGAGAGGACGGGGATGAGATTAAACTCCTGGAATATAAAACCGATATGGCGGAGTCTGAGGTCCGACAGCTCACCCGTTTTCATCCCCGTAATCAGATGCTCGCCTATATAGGCCTCTCCCGATGTAGGCGTGTCAAGGCCTCCGATCAGGTTGAGGAGCGTAGTCTTGCCCGATCCCGATGGTCCCACAAGAGAGGTGAACTCTCCCTCCTTTAGGGATATACTCACCTTCTTAAGGGCAGCGGTTTCTACCTTTCCCGTCTGGTATATCTTGCTCAGGTCTTTTGTTTTGACTACTTTCATAATCACTCCATTAAAATAAAACTCCGGCCACAGAAGGCACATAAATTCTGTGCCCTTTTTTACACATACCTTATAGCCTTCACCGGCTCGAGCCTGCTCGCCCTGACGGCGGGGATGAATGCCCCGAAGAAGGCCGTTATGAATATGGAGACTGCTGAATAGACGATGTCCATAAATTCTATGTCGAAATATATCCTGGCGCCGAGGCCGAACATCTCCAGACCTTCAGAAAACATGGCCAGGCTCAGGCCCTTTATGGAGAACCAGAGGATGATGGGGTAGGAAAGGAGAAAGCCGACGGCGATACCCACGGCCCCGAGAAAGAGGGTCTCCAGCATGATCATGGAGAATATGAAGACAGGTTTGGTCCCCATGGCTCT
This sequence comes from bacterium, assembly GCA_032250935.1. Classification (GTDB taxonomy): domain Bacteria; phylum Desulfobacterota; class JADFVX01; order JADFVX01; family JADFVX01; genus JAVVFD01. The sequence continues at coordinate 14,910 of JAVVFD010000033.1, read as the reverse complement.
CACGACGCCTATCTCGTGCATCCGCTCGTAGACGGCGATGTTCTGGGTGTTGATGATGCCGATGGATAAGATGATGAAGATGGCGACGAAGAAGATCATGTTCCACTTCTTGCTGATACGTACCATCTCGGATATTAGCGGCTCAAGCTCCTCCCATGTGAGCGCCTCGGCGCCGATATGGTCGAAGCGTTCGTTGATGGCCGCCTTAAGTTCTGTCATGTCGGCATTATTCTCTGTTCTAAGGACGATACCGGTGACGCCTCTTTCGATCTCCATGATCCGGCGGGCGCTCTCTATGGGGATGTAGACCATGTATTTATCGAAATCGCTCGATATGGTCTTGTAGATACCGCCCACCCTGAAGGCGTCCGAGGCGAGTTCGTTATTTATGGTCTGTACGGTTAAGACGATCTTCCCTCCCAGCTTCACCTTGAGCTTGTCCGCCATCTTTTGTCCTATCAGTATGCTGTGCCCGGCGCCGGGTGCCAGGTAGTCCCCTTTTATGATGGAGCGCCTGACGAGGGTTATGGCCGTCTCCATATCCGGCTCTATCCCTATTATCCTGACCCCCGAAGATGAGTAGCTGCTCGATATGAGCCCCCTTCCCTCGACCCTGGGGGCGTAGCTTTTTACCCCCTCGGCAGAATCGAGAAAGGCGGTGACCTCCTCGGGCTCGGTAATATGTCTGAGAGGATCGCGGTCGTTGAAGAACCCCTTTTTATAGATCTCCATCTCCCCTAGGTGGAATTCGACGGAATTCCTCACCATCTGGTTCAGCACGCCGTTGATATAGGAGAGTGTAATTAGGAGCGCAAAGATACATATGACGATGGCCGATATGAGGATGGCCGAGCGGCGGGGATTGCGCCAGAGGTTGCGCCAGGATATGCGGATGAGGAGGTTCATTTGTCCAGCCGATGATCTGTTCTTTTATCGACTACATATGCACTGCCGGGTATCGATTTGGCATAGGCTTTTAGATCTGCGGCGATCTCGCCAACCTGGATGTGGCTAACGATTGTCCTATGCCGGCTGGTGACTACCGCTATAGATATGGTCATAATTGGGAAATCTCTTTTTTCTCCCTGCCTTGTCTTTCCTTCTATGTAGCCTCGCTTGATATCTTCGGCGTCATAATATCCGACTATGATCTTATCGAAATCTTTGATAATTGTTTTGCACAGTTCATCATGATCTTCGCTGGCAGTGATAACAACAAAGTCATCTCCGCCTATATGTCCGACGAAATCTCCGTCATGCTTTAAGGACCTGACGCTTTGTTCAACTACATCGGCTGTTGCCTTAATTACCTCACTGCCCCTTGCATATCCGTAACGGTCATTGAATGCCTTGAAGTTATCCAGGTCGAGATAACAGAAAGAGAAATATTCCCCCTGTGCTATCTTTTTTTCAAGCAGGTTTTCGATGGCCGTGTTGCCGGGTAGGAAGGTGAGCGGACTGGCATCGAGATCCAGTTTTTTAAGCCTTTGCAGCTCAGTGGACATATCTGCAAAGGCACTGGTAAGCTCTCCTATTTCATCTCTGCTTTCAAGGAGCGGAACCGCTTCAAAACTCCCCTCGGAGATATGTTTTATGGCAACCTTTAATTTGCCTATGGCGGAAGACATATAATGGGTGATAAACATGGCGGCACCGATGCCGAAAAGAATGCTTAAGACACATAATAAAAATACCACACTGAAGGCCTTTGCGCCCATCTGTGAGGTGATCATCGCCTTTTCATCAAGGTCCCGGCGCGCTCTGGTATTGATATCTTTGATGATATCGACTATCTCTCCCTGTATGTTTCTTATCTGCTCCTCTATTTGTTCCTGTTGCTTGGGCGAATCATCGGAGTTGCCATCTTTTGATTCAAAGACCATGGCGTAGAGCTTATTGTAGGTTTCATTTAATTCAGCAATAGCTGTTTTTTTAAATCCGAGGGCTGTCGAAAGCTCGTTGAACTGAAGAAGCCCTTTTTTGAACTCTTCGCTCCTTTTAAGAAATAATCCCTTCATTTCAGGCGTTTTAAGGATGATATACCTCTTGCCGTATCGCTCCTGGGCCAGGATATGGTCCAGCATCTGTTCGCTTCTCTCGATCAGTCTTATGTCGGTCCTTATGATACTTTCACTTATGTCATTTAAACTGTAAAGGACTGAAAGGGTGTATGCCGCCGTCAATATGGTAAGCGCCGAGAGGGGAAGATATCCGATTAGCATCTTTTTGGCAATATTCAGATTGAGAAAGAGATTTGATATTTTTCTCAGACTTATACCGGATTTATCGTTGTTTGAGTCATTCATGACTGTGATTATATCAAACTATAATAAGGAATTGGATAGATTGATGTTTAGACCTGCTAAAAGGTTGAGGAATGAAATTCATGGGACTCCCTGTGCGCCACTGAATTTTCACATCTCACCTCTGCCGGGATGAAGCGCCTTAAGCGGTGAGAGCCTGGCTACCTTGAGGGCAGGGTAGAGGGCGGCCAATATTGAAGCTATGAATATCCCCGCCCCCCATGAAAGGATAATGCCTGCCGTCATCTTCGTGTAGATGAGAGGTGAAAAGCCCTGTTCCTCCATACTCTTTGATACGGTATCGCCCAGGTTGAAGGGGTGCTGCTCCAGGTATCCACCGATCCACCATGCCCCGAAAAGGCCGATGAGCGTCCCGATAAGTATGAGCAGGGCCGCCTCGGAGATGATCATGGAGAATATACGGGAGGGGCGGAGGCCGAGCGACATCATTATGCCGTACTCCTTCACCCGCTCCAGGGTGGAGATGAGGATGGTGTTCAGTATGACCGCTACGACAATGAGAAAGAAGAACCAGAGCATGACGAGCCCTCCAATATTATCGAGGGTTATCATCTGCACCATTTCGGGGAGAAGTTCCTTCCATGAGTTGACCTCCATCCCTTCGCCGGCGAGGGCCGCCCTCAGCTTTACCGTCGTTTCTTCTGCAAGACTGAAATCGCCGAGGTGTACCACTATTTCCGTTACGCGCCCCCCCATGGAGTAGAGGTAGTCGGCATCTTCTATCCCTATGATGGCGATAGAGCTGTCGAAGTCTGCCACCCCCGTTGCGAATATCCCCTTCAGGTAAAATCGGTCGGCGCCGAGTGATCCGTCTGCCCCGCTTCCGATAAGGATCAGCTCGTCCCCCATCCTGACTTTAAGGTTTTTCGCCATCCTTTCCCCGATAAGTATGTCGCCCTTTGCCGCCGGGAGAGCTCCCTCCTTCATCCTCGACGCAAGGGAGGTAATCTCAAATTCGCGCCCCTTCTCTACTCCGATTACGGCCGTGCCTGTTGTCCCTTTGTCGCTCGCTATGAGCGCCTCCCCCGTTACCCTTTTACTGAAGAGCGCCACAACCGGCTCCTCTTTAAGCGCCTTAATGATCGCTTCATCCTTGTCAATGCTATATTCGAAGCTGTGGTGTTCGCGGTAGCCCTTCTTGTGTATCTGGATGTAGCCTGTGTTGGTTCTTACCGCCTTTTCTATGATCTTTTCGTAGGTGCCGAACTGGATCCCCCTTGTGATTATGAAAAGGAGGAGGCCGAGGGAGATGGCCAGGAATGTAAGGATGGAACGTCTCGGGTGCCTCCAGATGTTGCGCCAGCCGAGAACGAGATATAGGCCAAGGGTCTGGAGCAACCCTGCCGAGCTTGATCTTTGCTCTGTCAGGGCCATTTTTTCAGGTTCCTCAATGAAAATATAGCGTCATCCATGGGGAGGTCGAATTCAATCTCGATGAGCCTGACAATAGTCTTCTTCCCCTTTTTCTCCGGCATATCACCAGCTACGTCTACAGGAACCATCTCCCAGAGCGTGGGGAGTGTCCGTCCGCCCATCTCCCTTATTTCACTGAAATCGAGATACCTGACGAGCTCCCCCGATTCGCTGAAATATTCCTGTCTGAGCGGAACGTAATCGGCGGTCCTGACGAAGAATATGAGTTTGCCCCAGACTACCGCTGCCTCGGGGTTCGGTATAGCTTCGACCCGGTAGACAAGCTCTCCTGCAAGATCGACGGTTCCCGTCAGTTCATGGCTGTAATCCTCGACGATGCTTGACTCCTTGACGAGATCGTCGTTGGTGAAGTCGCTCCCCATCCAGGATGACATCATCATAGAGGGGGGGATCTTTATGACACGCTCAACGCGCGGCAGGTAGTTCCACATCTGATAATCGATTTTAAGTGACCCCACTCCCTCCTCTTTTTTCGGAGAGAGTATCCTGACGAGGGTCTTCTTCCTTCCAATCTCCCAGCTCTCCATCTTGAGAGTTCGCTGCCACCTCGGGTTGATGATGGTCATCTCCATGACGGAACGGGCGCTGTCGCCCCTAAGGAGCTGGTCCACCTTTTTTATGATATCTTTCGCCGTAAGTTCGGCGGCAATCAATGTAAGAGGGATAAAGAGGATGAGCCCTGTTGCAACAACAAATGCAAAGAGGGAGACATTAGGGGGCAATAATTTTTTAACGTCTGATTTCATATTGATAAAGATACTACGGGGCGGGTCTTTTGTAAAGTTGCCAGCTGTTTATAAAAAGACCGCCCCGCATTAATGCGGGACGGTCCTTGGTAAATACAGGTTTCTTTAAAGATTTGTCTGATTTGAAGCTGATTAAAGATCCGCTTCGGCCTGCCAGTGACCGTGCAGGTTGCAGCACTCTACCACCCTCACTTTTTTACCGCTCTCTTTAAGGTGAAAGGCGGCTGCCCCATTGACTGCCGGTGTGAGGCTGGCACGTCCAACATAGCTGTCATCTATATAGCAGTCTATGAAGACTATATGATGGGCGGTCTCCATGGGGTGCAGAACCTCGCCGATACGGACGTGAACGTCAACACAACCGACGTCGGGGATGAGGCCGCAATCCTTTTTGATAAGTATGGATGGTGTATGTTTGCCAGCCCCTTCAGGACTGTTTTTGGCAGATTCGGTAAATATATCGTCGTTCCGGCTAAAGTTCTCTTTGGTCACATGACAGACGGGGCAGTTATCGGGCGCCGCACCAAATTCCAGATGACCGCAGACCTTACAGATAAATATACTCATAAAACCCTCCTATTTATTTAGTTGTTTTTTATTTAAGTATAGAGACTTATTCCGGGATTGCAACTAAACAGGTAATTTGGAATTCTTATTTTAAGATAGTAATGATTGGATAGCTGGCCAGATAAGAAGCCCGGGGACAGGCAATACATATAGCCCCTGTCTCCTCATGACCGGCATATAAAGAGCTGTAAGGGGGCTTTTTAAGCGTAAAATTAATTAACAAGCAATAATACGGGTATATCACTTTAATTCATTTTATTTATAGGAACAGGTATGCCGGTCGCTTTATGAATAGCGTCTCTCAAAATGTTATCATCAATAGCATCATAGGCCTGTTCTTCTTTGATTCTGAACGCTTCTTTCTCGAGTTCTGCGTTGCTAAATCCGTTTCGATGCACCTCTACATAAAGGACCCCTTCTCTCATACCGAACTTGACAGGCATATTGATGATTCTTACGGGCATGCCTGCCTTGACCCGGGCAAATAACCACCCCATGTTTTCAGGAAAAAGGCGTATACATCCGAGACTGATTTTCTTGCCTATACTTTCCGGCCTGTTGGTGCTATGTAAGCCATACCCTTCCAAAGAGAGTTGAATCCAATATTCCCCAAGGGGGTTATTGGGGCCGGGAGGAACTTCGATGGGGAGCTCGGGGTTCCTAAGCCTTGATGATTTGTTGGGATACCATGTAGGGTCTTTGAGTTTCATTTCCACCGCAAAATCCCCTGTCGGGGTGTCATAACCGGGCCTGCCGATGCCTATAGGAAAGCTGCTTACAACAGGCCTTCCGTCCTTTAATGGATGGAAAAAATAAAGGCGCATTTCAGCCAGATTTATGAGGATCCCCTCACCCATAACCTCAGGAAGTATCCAGGATGTAGGAAGAGTTATTTCCTCGCCGTTGACTTGATTCAGCAGGTTTAGCTCAGGGTTGGCCGCTGCAAGCTCAAGATATCCTATATGGAACCTGCGGGCTAATTCGGGCGGCCTGTTAATGCCGTAATAGATTATATTTCGCAGATCACCTATGACCGTTTCATGTGGAAAATGATATCTATATTGCATCCTGGGCACTTCCCATGCCCCTGTTGGCGGTGCGTAGAAAAATACAAAAAATATTGAAATAGAAAATATTCGGGTTCTTTTATGGTTGAAAATCATAGGCCCTTTCCTCGTGTAAGCTTGCAGAAGGTGTTAACTTATTTATACAATATTACGATGTAGAAGGCCAGTCGATAGCATCCTGGGATATTGACAAAGGAAGTGTTTATCTTATAGTCTGGAAATATCAATTAAATAGAGGGCAAAATGAAAAAACTAAAGATCGGCATAGCCGGGCCTGGCGCAGTCGGCGGGTATTATGGTGCATGCCTTGCCAGGGCCGGCATGGATGTAAAATTTCTTGGAAGGGGCAGCCACCTTGATGCAATTAAAGAGCTTGGTCTAAGTATTAAAAGCTATAACGGCGACTTCCATGTCAACCCCTTTGCAAGCGATGATCCCGCTGAAATTGGACCTTGTGACCTTATCCTTTTTTGCGTAAAGTCTTTTGATAGCGCCAATATGGGTCGGCTTATAAAGCCTATGGTCGGCTCTTCGACTGTCATTCTTTCGCTTCAAAACGGTGTGGAGAATGAGGAAATTCTGGGTGGTCTCTATGGTTCAGATAAGGTTCTTGCCGGAGTGGCCTTTATAGGGTCACGCATTGAAAAGGCCGGAGAGATAATTCATAGCGCATCAGGAAACATTACATTTGGAGAATCAGGTGGAGGCGTCTCAGCTCGAACTGAAGAACTGGAGGAAATATTTACCGGTGCAGGTATCAAGGCCAGACTTTCCGACGATATGAGGAAGGTAATGTGGCAGAAAATGGTGTGGAACTGCGGTTTCAACGCTATAACGGCGCTTACCGGATGCAGCGCTGCGGAAGTTCTTTTGCTTGAGGAGACGAGGGAGATCGTCAGGAAAACTATGGAAGAGGTTATAGTCGTCGCCGCAGCTTTGGGAATTAAGCTTGATGCCGGTCTGCCTGAAAAAACCATGGCACATACGGAAAAGCAGGGCGAGATCAGAACATCAATGCTTGTTGATATGGGAAAGGGGCAAAAAATGGAGATTGATGGGCTTAACGGAGCAGTGTGTCGCAAGGGGGGCGAGAAGGGGGTTCCCACCCCTGTAAACGGTATTCTTTACGGAATGATTAAGGCTATAAATAAAAGAATGGAAAATCAGTAGGCCCGGGGACAGGGGCGGGGCCTACTGATTAAATATTAACCATCAAGGTCTTTGTAATCCTCATGATAGACCAGATCGGCTCTTTTCTTTGTATCCTGAAGCCACCGTCTGTAAACCTCTTCTCGCCTTTGCTCAAGAAGTTTCGACTTAAATAGATCTTTTTCCTTTTCGAATGCCTCCGCATCAGCCTCTTTTTTCTCTCTGAACCTTATAATGAAAATATCATCGCCGACCTTATAGGTCTTGCTTGGCAAAGGCGCTTCGCTGGACAGCTCAAAGGCGCTAAGTACAATCTCCTGAGAGAGCCCTATGCCTGGAATCATATTGTTTGACCTGCTAAAGTGATCGGTCACTTCCAGCTTAAGGCCATTTTTCCGGCTAAGCTGTTTAAGGGTGGCACCGCCCATGGCATCTTTCAGAATCTTTTCTCCAAGGGCCGAGGCAATTGATTTTGCTTTATTTCGGGTCGCTGCCATGCGCACCTTTTCCTTAACCTCTTCAAACTTCGGTTCTCTTGGCCCCTTTTTTTCAAGAAGGGTCAGTATGTAGATCTTGCCCCCCGTTTCTGTGGGCCTGCTAACCCATCCCGTTTCCTCGGTCGTAGATGCAAGGAGCAAGTCTTTAATCTCTTCCAGCGCCTCCGGCACTTCACTCATTACAAGGAGACCGGTGGTCTTATAAGTTAGCCCTTCTTCTTTAACCAGCTCTTCAAGTTTTTTGCCCTTTAGGGCCTCGTAATAAATATCCTCGGCCCTGCCTTCGGCCAGTTCTCTGGACATCTCCGTTTCCATAATAGCTTTTATCTTGCTTTTAACCGTTGCAAGAGGCTTAACCTTTTCCTCGGCAATATCCGTAATGTTGATAATGTGGAAGCCGTAGATGCTCTCTATCAAGGGGCTCGTTTCACCTTTTTTCATGGAAAAAGCGGCATCTTCGAATGGTTTTACCATGTCTCCCCTGCCAAAGAAGCCGAGGTCGCCGCCTTTAGATGCCGATGCGGCATCTTCGGAATGGTCAGCCGCCAGCATGGCGAAGTCTTCGCCGTTATTGACCCTTGCAAGAAGTTCTTCAGCTTTTATTCTCGCTTCTTCCCTGTTTTCGCCGAACTTAACAAGTATGTGCCGCGCCTTCACTTTTGCAGGGATGGTGAAATCATCTATATAGCTTTTGTAATAGTCTTCATAATCCTCTGAGGTAAGTTTAATCTCTTTCGTGAAGTCTTCAGGGGTAAAAACCGAGTATCCTATATTTATCATCTCGGGAATGGTGAACTCTCCCATGTTTGCGGCAAAGTATTCCTTTATTTCGGCTGTGTTCGGCTTTGCCTTCTTTTCAAATTTTTCAGGGGATATCTTGATATATTCGAGGCTTACCGTTGTTTTTGCCTCCATGTAGGCGGCCATGATTTCATCGTCGGAAACGGTAGCGTTGTTTCTTATGATTGATTCCGCCTTAGCTATACGTATGAATTCTTTTTGCTCATCTTCAAAATCACCCGGCTTTATCTTGTTATATTCGAGTATACGAAAGTAGGTCTCTTTGTCAAAACTGCCATTCTTTTGAAATGCAGGGTATGATCGTATCCTTGCCTGTACCTCTTCCTTGGTTGCCTTAATATGTAGCGAGTCGGCCTCTTCCAGAAGCAAGGAGCGCTCTATGAGCCTGTCCATTGCCAATTTTTTAAGGTTCATGGCAACGATCATTTCGTCATTAAAGTTGTCTTTCAAAGTCTCCTTGTAATAATTAATAAGGTCGTCAAAAGAGCGTTGATAGGCTTGTATCGAAATCCCTTCCCCGTTTACCTTGACGGCGATAAGATTATCCCGGCTGGAGTATGACCCTATCCCCCATATAACAAAACTAAGTATAAGCCCTACATAAATCAACTTGATAAATAAAGAACGTGAATGTCTGCGCATCAGACCTAACATAGGTAGGTACCTCTTTTTTGTGTTTATTGAAATATTGAATGAAAAACCAGCGACAATACTAAAACAGGCCGTGTTAAAAAACAAGTCTTTTTTCCCGCAAGCAACTGTTTTTTCTTGATATCTTAAATCCTATCTGCTAGCATTTCGCTCTTAAATAAGAAGTGTTTTAACTAAGGAGCAAGAGATGATTTTTGATAAGTTTCTGGGACTTTTCTCCAAAGATCTGGCCATAGATCTTGGAACGGCGAATACGCTTGTATATGTGAAAGGGAAGGGTATTGTAAGCAGCGAACCTTCCGTCGTCGCCGTTCATAAAGACACTCAGGGCGTCAAGAAGGTTCTTGCCGTCGGCAACGAAGCCAAGAAGATGCTTGGACGAACTCCCGGAAGTATTGTAGCTATAAGGCCCATGAAGGATGGCGTTATAGCAGACTTTGAAATTACTGAAGCGATGCTCAGATATTTTATACAAAAGGTTCATAACCGGAAGACTTTGATAAGGCCAAGGATAATTATATGTGTCCCCTCCGGCATTACGCAGGTGGAAAGACGGGCGGTTAGAGAGTCTGCTGAATATGCGGGCGCTAGAGAGGTCTACCTCATAGAAGAGCCTATGGCGGCAGCCATAGGGGCTGGACTGCCTATAACCGAGCCGTCGGGTAATATGATTGTTGATATCGGAGGCGGAACAACGGAAGTTGCGGTCATTTCCCTTTCCGGTATTGTTTACAGTAAATCGGTAAGGGTCGGCGGAGATAAGCTTGATGAGGCCATCATCCACTATATAAAGAGAAAATATAACCTTCTTGTTGGCGACCAGACTGCCGAGAGGATAAAGATGACCATAGGCACGGTTCATCCCCAGAGTGAAACAAAGGTTATGGAGGTCAAGGGAAGGGATCTCGTGGCGGGCATACCCAAAACCCTTGAAATAACCTCTGATGAAATCAAAGAGGCCATGACCGAGCCTACAAATGCGATTGTCGAGGCGGTAAGGATTGCTCTCGAGAGAACGCCCCCTGAGCTTGCCGCTGAAATAGTCGATAAAGGGATAGTGCTTGCCGGTGGTGGCGCTTTATTGGATGGACTGGATGAACTGTTAAGAAGAGAGACCTCTTTGCCGGTTACTATTGCAGATGATCCGCTTTCATGTGTTGTAATCGGTTCAGGGAAGGCCCTTGATGAACTGCATATACTCAAGGAAGTTCTGGTAAACGTCTGACAAGCGCATCAGATTGACATGTTGACAATAAAAAGGCCGGGACAATATATCCCGGCCTTTTTGTTGTCATAAACTTTTTCCTATACGGCTTTTCTTACCAATTCTTCAAGCTGAGATTTTGGAACAGCTCCAACGACCTGTTCTACAATTTCTCCTCCCTTAAAGAGAATGAGGGTCGGAATTCCCCTGACACCATACTTGCCCGGTGTTTTTGGGTTTTCGTCAACATTTACCTTTCCTACCTTTATCTGTCCGATGTATTCTGCTGCCAATTCATCTATTATTGGCGCAATAGCTTTACATGGCCCGCACCAGGTAGCCCAGAAATCAACCAGCACCGGAATCTCGGAGGAAAGAACCTCCGCTTCAAAATTGTCATCAGAAATAGTAAGGGTATTTTCTCCCATTGAAACCTCCTTATTTTTTTTGTATAAGCATAGATAGGGAGAATAGAAAAAGCAAGTTTTTTTCACCAAATATTCACCAAATATATTGACATAATGTAGCCCTACCTAATACTATTCCAGATGTTTAAGTATATTTATTTTAAAGGATAATAGGGGAGCCCGTAATGGAAGAAAGAATTATCGCCGCATTTGAAGAAAGCGCAGCGGTTAAGAAGAGTTTTGCAGAAGAAAACCTTAAGACAATAGCCGGTCTTGCCATGACCATTGCCGACACTTTCAAGCGTGGGAATAAACTTCTCCTTTTTGGTAACGGAGGCAGCGCCGCAGATGCACAGCACCTTGCCGCCGAATTTATAAATCGATTTCAGATAGAAAGACCGCCCCTGCCAGCCCTTGCCCTTACTACTGACACATCAGTAATAACAAGCATAGGCAATGATTATGACTTTTCAGAGATATTTTCCAAGCAGGTAAAGGCGCTCGGCTCTGAAGGGGATATCGCTATAGCTATAAGCACCAGTGGCAATTCACAAAATGTGCTAAATGCAGTAAATGTTGCTTCATCAATGGGGATACAGACAGTCGGCCTTACCGGGAAGGACGGGGGAAAGATCGGAGAGGCTGTTGATATACTGCTAAATGTTAATACTTCCTCAACTCCAAGAATACAGGAGGCCCATATTACTCTGGGTCATACCATCTGCGATTTGGTAGATCATATCCTTTTCGGAGCGAAATAATGAAAAAAGTGTTTGCTCCTATAGATCTTAGCGCCGTCAAGACTTACTCCATAAAGGGTAGAAAGAGTAAGGTCTCCGTTGAAGACCTGGGCTCTGTCGCTCAAGGCGGAAAATCCTTTGCAGATTTCCTTGAGGGGCTTCCATCCATTCTTGCCGCGTCTGACATAAGAGAGATTGCCTCAAAGATCACATCTGCACATTCTGGCGGCAATATTGTTGCGATGGGTATGGGAGCTCACGTCATCAAGGTTGGGCTGGGGCCGATGATTATAGATTTCATGGAAAGGGGCATCATAAATCTGGTGGCCCTCAACGGCGCCGGCATAGTCCATGATTTTGAACTGGCCTATACAGGCAAGACCTCCGAGGATGTGGCTGCTGAAATCGACGGCGGCACCTTCGGCATGGCCGAAGAGACGGGCAGGATGCTGAATGAAGCTATCAAGGAAGGAGTGCAGAAAGGTTGGGGAATCGGCAAAAGTGTGGGCCAGATGATTCTGGATAAAAAGCTTCCCTTTGCAGACAAGAGCATCCTGGCGGCAGGGACCAGGTCGGGAGTGCCCGTAACTGTTCACGTTGCGATAGGAACTGACATCATTCACATGCACCCCCATGCCGACGGCGCAGCCATAGGAGAGGGCAGCTATACCGACTTCAGGCTTTTTTCATCCGTTATATCAAAGCTGGACGGGGGCTTCTACCTAAATGTGGGTTCGGCCGTGCTTTTACCGGAGGTGTTTCTTAAGGCGCTTACGCTGGTAAGAAATCTGGGGCATGAGGTGAAAAGCTTTTCCACGCTTAATATGGATTTTATGCAGCACTATCGGCCACTTACAAACGTTGTGCGTCGCCCTACACAGGATGGCGGGAAGGGGTATGCTCTGACGGGGCACCATGAGATTATGCTCCCTTTACTATTCTCGGCTGTGGCTGAAGAGCTTGGGATCTAAAGCTGATCTCTCTCCACTTTAGGCAAAATGTGATTTCAAGATCGGTCACCTCCTTTCCCGGGGTTAATATATCTTTTCGTCCCTTATCGGTTTTGCAATATACCCAGGCCTATGTTAATATTACCCCCATTTGGCACATAAAAAACATTTGCAGGATTTAAAACAATGAAAGCATCCATTACTGAAATATTCAGTCATGCCGTCAGGAAAAGTTACCCCGGCCCAGATCATCTGCCGCCCGTCTTTCTTGAGACTCCAAAACAAAAGGAGCACGGTGACTATGCACTTAACATCGCCATGGTTTTGGCCTCCAACCTAAAGAAAAACCCGAGGGAGATTGCCCGAAGCATTATAGAAAACATTGAAGACAGTGAAGGGGTCATTAAAAAAGTAGATATTGCCGGGCCGGGATTTATAAATATAACCCTTTCCGAAAATTACTGGAGAGATATCCTTACGGATATACATGAAAAGGGAGTCCTTTACGGAAGAGGCGATATCGGAAATGGCGAAAAGATCAATATCGAATTTGTAAGCGCCAATCCTACTGGGCCGCTCCATGTCGGACATGGCAGGGGCGCAGTGGTGGGAGATGCCCTCGCAAGGGTCCTGGATGCAACGGGGCATAAGGTAACGAAAGAATATTATATTAATGATTCAGGGAGCCAGATCAGGAATCTGGGTCTGTCGATGAATTACAGGCTCCGCCAGGTAAAAGAGCCTGACATAATACAAAAAATAGCCTTTCCCGAGGGTGGCTATCATGGTGATTACATTAATGAAGTGGCTCTTATGATCAATTCAGATTCAGAGCAAGCCGGCCTTATAGAAGAGATATGCGCGCTTCCTCCCGAAAAGCTGCTGGACGCCGAGTCTGAAATTACGGAGAGAAGCGGAGATGTGGCACAGAAATTCCTACTTGAAAGGATAGTCGATAATCTTAAAAACTTCGGCGGCATCATCTTCGATGTCTGGTCCAGTGAAAAGGAACTTCATAACAGCGGTAAGGTAAGGGCCGCGATGGACTCCTTTATGGAAAAGGGGCTGATCTATGAAAGTGATGGCGCTTCATGGTTCAGATCCAGCGATTTTGGAGATGAAAAAGACAGGGTCATAATAAAGGAGGATGGAAATCTCACATATCTGGCCGCCGATATAGCCTATCATAAGGAAAAACTTGATAAGGGGTATGACAGGATAATAGATGTATGGGGGGCCGATCATCACGGATACATCCCACGGGTAAGGGGGGCCATTGAAGCGCTTGGCCACGATCCTGAAAAATTCAATGTCCTTCTCATCCAGATGGTAACTCTTACAAGGGAAGGAAAGCCTGTTACCATGTCCAAGAGGTCGGGTAACTTCGTAACGCTTAAAGAGGTTGTTGATGAGGTGGGAAGTGATGCCGCCAGGTTCTTTTTTCTTATGAGGCGTTATGACAGCCAGCTTGAATTCGACCTTGAACTGGCTAAAAAGACTACAGCCGATAACCCCGTATTTTATGTCCAATATATGCATGCCAGAATCTGTTCTATTTTGACTCGTGCGAAGGAGTCAGGTCTTGATATCCCTTCCCGCGACGAAGTAAGGCTCAAGCTGCTCTCCACCCCGGAAGAGATGGAGATTATAAAGCAGCTTGCAGCCTATCCTGAAGTGCTGGAAGGGAGCGCTCTTTCTATGGAGCCGCACCGGTTGACCGTTTATCTGACTAACCTGGCAATATCCTTTCACAGTTATTACAATAAGACAAAAGTGGTAACTGATGATGCCGCCTTGAGTCGTGCAAGGCTTTACATGATCTGTTCCGCCAGAATCGTGGTCAGAAATGCACTTGCACTGCTGGGGATATCCGCCCCGGACAAAATGTGAATTTATGAAAAAGACGGGAAAAAAGTTTTTCTTTGAATTTGATAATATGCAAATGGTGCTATTTGTGGGGGGCTTAATTACAGTCTGCCTGCTTTCCTTTGCTGTGGGGTTAAAGGTTGGCGTAAAAAAGGGCAGGGAAGAACTGAGTGAGGAGGCACAAAAAAGTAATCTCCGCTATAAGATAAAGGCTCCCTCTCTTCTAAATGTTGATAAAAAACCGAAGAAGGTCAATGTTGAAAAGAAGAAGGACACTAGTATTGAGGCGGTTATTGCCGCATCTGCCGATGAGAAAAAAACTGACAAACAGATTGCCGATAAGCCGCCATCTAAGGCAGTGATGAATGCTAAAGTTGAAAAAACTTTTAAAAAAGAAAATATCAATAAAAAGGGTACTTATTTCGTGCAGGTGGCCGCCTTCAGGTCTGCCGGAGATGCAGAGGCGAGGGCAAAAAAGTTATCTCGGAAAGGATATAAAACTGTCAT
>JAVVFD010000032.1:0-21479 GCA_032250935.1 bacterium | reverse complement strand
AATCAATTATACTACTTTGGAACCCGCTTTTCTAGCTTTATTTAATCATTTCAATAACTTATCGCCCCATAGGGGGGGTGCGAAACTTGAGTAATAATATATGGACATGGGGGCTACTTTATTTGCTAACTAGACTTCTATACAACTAGATTCCTGCTTTTGTGGGAATGGCAAAAAAAACTGCAAGCTGCGGGACATTCGTCCCAAAGCGAATAAATAAATCAAACAATAGTGATTAAAGATCAATTATTTTTTTTAACAAAAACTTTGCTATATCATAGTTTGTATGATAGACAAGCTTATGCATGTTTAATATCCTAAGCAAGGAGAAGCACTATGATATCCAGAGTCTTGAGCAGCGCAGTGCTCGGCGTCGATGCCTATATCGTCGACGTGGAGGCCGACATTGCGCTCGGCCTTCCTGCCTTTGCAACAGTTGGCCTGCCTGAAGGGGCCGTCAAGGAGAGTCGCGACAGGGTAAGGGCGGCCATAAAGAATTCGGGTTACGACTTTCCTCCGCGCAAGATTACAGTAAACCTTGCCCCGGCAGATATAAAGAAAGAGGGGACGGCCTTCGACCTTCCCATATCGATAGGTATCCTTGCTGCAACCTCTATAGTCAGTAGTGAAAGGATAAATGATTACATCATAGTGGGTGAGCTTTCCCTGGACGGCAAGGTCAAGGCAATAAGGGGGGCACTGTCTGTGGCGATCGAGGCAAAAAGGAAGGGTTTTAAGGGGGTGCTCCTGCCGGTGGACAACGCAGGCGAGGCGGCCATAGTAAAAGGGGTCCATATACTGCCGGTCGAGACGCTGTCAGATGTAGTCATGTTCCTTAATGCTGAAAAGGAGATAGAGCCTGCGAACATAAACATAGAGGATATCTTCCATAGCCATGCCGTAGGCCTCGTCGACTTTTCCGATGTGAGGGGGCAGGAGCATGCAAAGAGGGCCCTTGAGGTGGGGGCAGCCGGTGGGCACAATATTCTCATGGTAGGCCCGCCCGGGTCTGGCAAGACGATGCTCGCCAAACGCATATCCTCTGTCCTTCCTCCTCTCTCATTCGATGAGGCTATAGAGACCACAAAGATTCACAGCATAGCTGGAACTCTAGAAAAAGACAGGGCGCTTATAGCCATCAGGCCCTTTCGAGCTCCCCATCACACTATCTCCGATGCGGGGCTCATAGGAGGAGGACAGGTGCCTAGACCGGGAGAGGTCTCTTTCGCCCATAACGGGCTGCTCTTCCTCGATGAGCTGCCGGAGTTTAAGAAGAATGTCCTCGAGGTGATGCGCCAGCCTCTTGAAGACGGCAAGGTGACAATATCGAGGGCAGCAACCACATTGACCTACCCCTCAGATTTTATGCTTGTGGCTGCCATGAACCCCTGCTTTTGCGGATACAGCACCGACCCCAATCATGACTGTACCTGCACCCCGTTGCAGGCCCAAAGGTACAAAAGTAAGATCTCCGGCCCCTTGCTGGACAGGATGGACATACAGATTGAGGTGCCTGCCGTTAAGTATAAAGAGCTCTCTTCAGAGGGGGACGGTGAGACTTCAGCTGAAATAAGGGGCAGGGTGGAAAGGGCGAGGGAGATACAAAAAGAGAGGTTTAAATTGAATCCTTCCGTATATAACAACGCTCAGATGTCGTCAAGGGATGTTAGAGCATTTTGCAAGCCCTCCGAAGAGGGGCACAAGCTGCTAGAAAGGGCGATTGACAAGCTCGGCTTTTCGGCGAGGGCCTATACAAGGGTGCTCAAGGTGGCAAGGACGATAGCGGATCTGGATGAGGCGGACCAAGTCCAGCCAAACCATATTTCAGAGGCGATACAGTACAGGAGCCTTGACAGAAATTATTGAGGCGTAAAGATTGAAAAAAGTATGCCCTGTTTCTTTGTCGGCATATAATGCGGATTGGGCTGATTTTAACTGCATTTTGATAAAATAGTTCTGCCCTTTGCTGTGCCCATACGTCTTCCTTCCGGCAGCTTGTGAAAGACTATCTCACAAACTTCTTTACTCTAGGTATAAGATCATCTCCTTTAAAGGGTTTGTAAACCAGGTCGTCTGCGCCTAGCTGAAAGACCCTCTCGTGAACCTTCATGTTGGGGGCACCGGTTATAACTATTATCGGGATATTCCTCGTTTTTGGATCTCCTTTAAACTTTTCAAGAATTTCAAACCCGTCAATCCCAGGCAGGTATATATCCAGCAAAATGAGATGAGGGTATCCCCTTTCAAGGGCATCAATGGCCGATTCTCCGTTGAGGGCCCCTAGAATATCGACATCTATTGTTTCCAGATAATTTTTAATTGAATCAATCACTATCTGTTCATCGTCTACGACAAGCACCTGCGGCTTTATAAAGGGCAACCTCAGGAAAAAAGTGCTCCCTTCACCCTCAAAGGACTGAACGGTCAGCTCTCCTCCATGAGCGCTTAGTATGTCACGGCTCAGCGGAAGGCCGAAGCCCGTTCCCATCTCACCGGAGGTGCCCCTTGTCGATGTCTTGGCCTCATACTTGAAGAGATCGTCCAGCCTGTCAGGCTTAATGCCTATGCCCGTATCCGCTACGGCCATGGTGGTGGATTCGCCGTCCGGTTTATAGACTCTTATTTTATCCCCTTTTCGGCAAAACTTGACTGCGTTTGATATGATATTAGACGCCGCTTCAAGCATCAGCCTTTCATCTGAATATATACGCATATTCTCAGGGAGTTCATTTGTCAGCTCAATCCCTTTTTTTTCTGCAAGCACAGTGTAATTGTAAATAGACTTTTCAATCAATTCGGAGGCATGGATAAAGTTGCATTCAGGACTTATCCCTTCACTGGTCATCTTGCTCAGGTTAAGGACCTCATTTATGAGGTGGGTCATGTCATCGCACGAAGCTATCGTTTCGCTGTAAATGTCTTCTTTCACCTCCGGATCAAAAGACTCCTGGCTGAGAAGCTGCAGGTACCCCCTGATTACGGTTATGGGAGCCCTCAAATCGTGAGCTACAAGGGATACGAATTTGTCCTTCAGGGTCGTTGCCTCTTCCGCCTCTTTCCTGGCCTTTTTCAGGTATTGTTCCGACCGTATGCGTTCCTCTTCAAGACCGATTGCCGATGCAACGATTCCCATGGTCTTCTTGTGTTCATCTTCGGGGATAAAATCATGCTGATAAAGTACGCATAATGAACCTACATAATCATGGCCGCATCTGACGGCATGGCCGACATACGTATGAATTTTGTTTGCGACTATATTGGGATCTGTCTGTGCGAAGGGTGTGTTTTTCAAGCCATGGACAATAAAGATTCGATCTTTGGCATACCTGATAACATCATAACAGATATGTCCGTCTCCTTTGTTCACGATCTTGTAGCCTGGCGGGGTATTCCACCTACCGGCTGAATATAGGCCCTCTTTATCGAGACGGTTGTAGATGGCGCAGCATCCGCCAAGAAGTTGCCCGGCAAGGGCGGTCAGGTTATTGATATTTTTCTCATGATCTATGCCGAGTGTAAGGAAAACTTCGTTTATTTTATACAGGCTTCTTTCGCTTTCTCTCAATGCATCTTCCGCCTCTTTTCGCCCCGTTATATCTTCGATAATCCAGATTGAACCTTTTTTAGGTTCACCTACCTCAACTACTCTGCCCATAATAGAGCACCAGAAATGTGAGCCCTCTTTACGCATCATAAGGAGTTCCGTTCGGTAGGTTTCTCCTTTAATCATTAAGGGGTGTGTCTTTCTTCTTGTCTCTTCATAGTCAGGAAAGGAGGCGTATAGCTGGTCCGTTTCTTTTCCGATGAGATCTTTTTTTTCACAGCGGAAGATCTCTTCCATCTTGCTGTTAGCCCAGACTACTTTTCGGCTTTTTATCAAGATTATCCCTACAAGAGCAGTTTCAAGTATTGTGTTTCGCTCTGATAGCGCCCTGCTGATAGCCTCCTCGGCTTGTTTGCGCTCAGTAATATCCCTGAAAATCCCGAGAAGGCATTTTTCTCCCCCCATCCAATAGGTGGACGCCTTAATGTCTGCATAGAAAATGGAGCCGTCCTTTCTCTTGACGGGTATATTTTCAGCCGCCTCTATCTCGCCCCGCGACAGTCTTTCAAGCTGCTCTATAACGTGTGTCAGCGCCTCCTCGGGGTGCATATCCAAAACCCCCATATTTACGAATTCTTCCTGGCTGTAACCGGTCATGAGGCAGAACATTTTATTGACAAGGGTAAATTCCCTGGATTCAGTGCTTATCAAGGTTATTCCGTCAACGGCATTATCGAAGATAGCCCTGAATTTTCGCTCCGATTCCAGCACTGTTTCTTCCACTTTTTTGTGTTCGGTGATGTCCAGGACTATTCCGTCTGTCCTTTCAATATGACCTTTATCATCAAGGGTAAGGGAGCATCGGTTCAATACCCATTTAATCTGCCCTTGTTTATGGATAATGCGGTGCTCAAGAGGGCTGCTACTGCCGTAATTTTTAAGGGAATCAAAAAAATTAATTACAGAGTCCCGATCATCCTTATGGACCATTTTTATCCAGAGGTCCTTATCCTCTTTATACTCCTTAGGGGTGTAGCCTGTTATCATTTCGCATTGTGGACTGTGGTAGATGGAAGTTGGCCTCCCCCTGTCATATGTAATGCTGTAAAGATATCCGCTGATGGACTGGACCAATGTTCTGAAGGTCTCTTCGCTGTTTATCAGCGCTGTCTCGGTATCCTTGCGTTGAATATATACAGATATTTCTCTGGCAACGGCGTCGATCAACTGCCTTTCTTCTTTGAGGAAAGGTCCCTCCTGTCTTTGCGGTTTTTCCTCAAGGTAATACACTTCCACCCTTCCCGCCTTTTTGCCTGAAATCACTATATCGGATGATTGCTTCCATTCAGTTTCTTTGAAGTTCGCGGTTTTGAATTGCCAACCGTTAAAAAAAATTCCGGCACAGGTGATCTCCGGGTATTGCAATGAGGGCGGTATAAGAAGGAGTATCTCTTCCAGGACCTGATCCTTGCTCTTGTTTGTTTCTGAAACGGCCTTTGAAATTTCATAGAGGCACTTCATTTTCTTGGCGCGCTCGGAAAGTTCATCTGTTTTGACCCTCAACTTCTCTTCTGTTGGATTGAGTTTTCCTCCCCGGCCCGGAGAGGAGGTCTGGTCAGCCGCTTCACCCGGGAGGTGAGATTCATCGGCCTTCCGCATAAGGAAGGCGTTTTCCTGCTGTAGAGATTGAACCTTTTCCCTTAGTTGCTCTACTTCTTTTTCCAGCTCTTTATTATTCATTTGCTGCCGACCTTGATAGTCTTTTGAGGTGAGAAGGAGCGTATATTCGCAGCTTCACTTTTTTTGCCCCTGTAAGAAGTCTAGCCTAACATTTTCCGCTAAACAACTGAGGCATCAAAAAAATGATATTAAATATGAAATCTTTTTTGAGTAGAAAAGAAGGAAATCTGAAAATTTTTATGATAGGATTATTATCATTACGAATGACTAGATGGAGCATATCTTTCCGTGAATAATAATGACATGATGGGACCTGAAGAGAACAGACGAGCAAAGATCCTTATAGTCGATGATGAGATGAGGGAAAGAAAATTGCTGGAGTTCCTATGCAGGGGACTCGGCCATGACGTCATCTTTGCAAAGAATGGCAGTGACGGCGTCGAGATGGCGGCCCGGGAGCTGCCAGACCTCATACTCATGGATGTTATGATGCCGACTATGGATGGATTTAAGGCGACAGAGAAGATAAAGGCCAGCTGGGTTACCGGGCATACCCCTGTTATAATTCTCACATCTCTGGACGAGCCTGAAAGCAGGATCAAGGGGATATCTAAAGGGGCAAACGATTATCTGACAAAGCCTTTCGACAGAAACGAACTTGCCCTTAGAATCAGAAATCACCTCATGATAAAAAACTATCTCGATCTCCTGAAGGACCAGAATAAGGAGCTTGAAAAGAAGGTGGCCGAAAAAACGGAAGAGATAAAAAAGGCCTTTGATCAGATAAGAGGCGGGTATATTGAAACTGTAAGAAAGTTGAATGCCGCCGCAGAATACAAGGATGAAGAGACAGGCTCTCACATAAAAAGGATGAGCACCTACTCCAAAGAGCTCGCCCTGACCCTCGGGATGGACAATGAATTTGCAGAAACGATTTACTATGCTTCTCCCATGCATGATATCGGCAAGGTAGGTATACCTGACTCCATTATGCTAAAAGAGGGCGAACTATCTCCCCGGGAGTGGGATATTATGAAATCCCATACGACGATAGGGGCGGAAATTTTAGGGGAATCGGATTCGCCTTTTCTAAAGATGGCAGAAGATATCGCCATCAGCCATCATGAGAGATGGAACGGGACAGGCTACCCTATGGGACTTGAGGGGGAAGAAATCCCACTGCCGGGCCGCATCGTCAACATAGTTGACCAGTATGACGCCTTAAGAAGCAAGAGACCATACAAGGGCGGCCTTGAGCATGAAGTTGTTGTTGAGATGATTACAAAAGGTTGTGAGCGCTCGCAACCTGCCGATTTCGACCCGCAAATCCTGAGCGCCTTTAATAAGATATCCGGGAGGTTTGAGGAGATTTTCAACTTCGGCAGCGAGAAATAATCCCTTGTCTCTGCCCCTGCAAGTATTCTCTTTCCTTATGGAGATTGGAATCCAATTCTGTTAAACTTGCCGCAAGATCACTAATTTAAGGTAAATATGCACGATTTCCCCCTCCTGAAAGATGTAATTATACTTCTTTCGGCGTCGATACTTACATCAATATTTTCGCATCGTATAAAGGTCCCATCCATAATCGGCTTTATAATCGGCGGCGTCGTAATCGGTCCTTTCGGTATCGGACTTATAGCGGAGGTGGAGCTTGTAAATGTGATGGCCGAGATAGGCGTCGTCCTTTTGCTCTTCACCATCGGCATAGAATTTTCAATAGAGGAGATAAGGAAGATCGGAGCAAGGGGGATGGGTGCCGCGGTAATGCAAATTGTTGCGACCATTGCAGCCGCCTGCGGTCTTGCGACCCTGCTCAATATACCGGTCGTTGAATCCTTGTTTTTTGGCTTCGTCGTCACCCTCAGCAGCACAGCCATAGTCATCAGACTCTATACAGACCGGGGTGAGATGAACTCCCCCGTCGGGCGGCTCTCGCTAGGGACGCTCCTGACTCAGGATATGGCCATCGTTCCGATGGTCTTGTTCGTACAGATATTCGGCGGAGAAGGGGGCGCCTCCCTCATCGAGGTAGGAAGCGCCCTGGGGATAGCCCTTGTTGCCGTTGTTGGCATAATACTGGCAGCCTACTATATCGTCCCTATCTTCCTGCATCAGATCGTAAGACTCAAAAGCCCCGAAGTGCTTACCATGGCCGGGATATTTATTTGCCTCGGGACGGCGTGGACCTCATCCCACTTCGGTCTCTCCCTTGCACTTGGCGCCTTCATTGCCGGCATAGTTATTTCCGAGACGGAATATTCTCACCAGATAACGGCTTCTGTCCTTCCTTTCAGGGACATATTCAACAGCATATTTTTTATATCCATAGGGATGCTTATCCGTATAGACGATCTTCTTTTGCAGTGGATGCCTATATTAATCCTAACGGCGCTTATAATTCTCTTCAAGACGTTTATTATCTCCTTCGTCTTTTTGCTGACGAGGTATCCGGCAAGACTTGCATTCACTATCGGCCTCGGGCTTGCCCAGGTGGGGGAGTTTTCTTTTGTTCTGCTCAAGATAGGTGAAGATCTGGGGGTTATAAGCCAGTTGAAATACCAGCTTTTTCTATCGTCGACAGTGCTTTCCATGATATTAACGCCCTTTCTTATTCTGGCTGCGCCTCACTTGGCTTCCAGGCTTCCGGATATTACTCCGAAGAAATGGAAGAAACTGGACGAGGCAACTATGGGAGGTTCCAGCGTAATAAATCATGTTATTATCGCCGGGTATGGTCTTATGGGTCAGCACCTTGCCAATGTCCTTAATAAGACGGGGATCGCCTATATAGTGGTGGATATAAACAACGAAAATGTGAGGAAGGCCAAGGCTGACGGTCATTTGGCCTTTTACGGAGATACCAGTTACGGCGAGGTGCTGAAAAGCGTGGGCATTACGGCGGCAAAGGTAATGGTTTTTTGCATATCCGACCCGGTCGGGACGAGGCGGGGGATCACCATCGCCAGGGAGCTCAATCCCGACATGCATGTAATAGTCAGGACAAAATATATGGGAGAGATTGCCGATCTTATTGAACTCGGAGCGAGCCAGGTCATTCCCGAGGAGTTTGAAACATCTGTTGAGATATTCTCAAGGGTGCTTAAGGAGTATAAGGTCCCCGGCAATATAATACAAAACCAGGTAGATATGATCAGGCTGGAGGGCTACTCCATGCTCAGGGGGTTGTCCATCCCCATGGAGAAGATTACGCAGATTTCATCGGTGCTGGCAGCCAGCGTGAGTGAAAATTTCTACGTGGAAGAGGGGAGTGTTGCGGCCGGGCGCAGCATCCGGGAGATGGATATCAGGGGAGCAGGGGGGGCAAGTATAATAGCCGTTGTAAAGGGAAGCAAGACCAGGACGAACCCTCCTGCAAGCTACGTGATTGAGTGCGGCGATATACTCGTACTCCTGGGAAGCCATGCGGAAATTTCCGCCGCCCTTGCAATATTAAACGGCGTTATGGAAGATTCCACATCCGATGATTAGCCAGGTTTCAGGTCAGCTCTTACTCTCCGTCCCATCTTTTAAACAGCTCATGGTCTAGCCCCAGCTGATCCAGCAGTTTTCCAACTACAAAGTCCACAAGGTCTTCCATGCTTTTAGGGTCATGGTAAAAGCCTGGCATGGCCGGGACGATTTGTACTCCCATACGGGATAGCTTCAGCATGTTTTCGAGGTGAATGTCGTTTAACGGCGTCTCACGCGGAAGCAGGACCAGTTTTCCCCTTTCTTTTAACGCAACATCGGCCCCTCTTTCGATGAGGTTTGATGACATGCCGCCTGCAATCCGGCCGAGAGTGCCCATGGAACATGGCGCTATGACCATGGCGCTCAGGGCTGACGAGCCGCTGGCGATGGGGGAAAAGAAGTTGGCGTTGTCGTAGTAACAAAGTTCATCACCCGCCTTGAAGTGCGCTCTTATCTGTCTGTTTAAGGAGGCTTCGTCCCCGTTCCAGTCTATCCCCGTTTCATGCTTGATGACGGTAAGACCTGGTGAACTTATGAGGAGGCTTACCTTCTTGCCGGCCATGAGGAGGCACTCGGTAAGTCTGAGCCCGTAAATGGAGCCGCTTGCGCCCGTTATAGCGACGATTATTCCCTCTTTTCTGTTCATAAGTTTGTATCTCCCTGGCAAGACTCTCTTTCGTCGATGATCTCTCCTACAAGGTCGTAGGGATGGGCCTCGGTGACGAGAACCTCCCTGATTTCGCCGGGGCTGGCAGTTCCGGAATTGATGTATGTAATGCCGTCTATCTCGGGGGCCTGGAATGCGGCCCTTCCCTGGAGCAGCAGGTCAATCTCCTCGCTTAGCCCCTCTACAAGTACTTTAGTCTTTTTGCCGACATGTGTCCTGTTTCTCTCAAGGGATATTTTCTGCTGAAGTTCCATTATCCGGTTGTACCTCTCCTCTTTAACCTTTTCGTCGACCTGCTCCGGCATGTCTCCCGCTATGGTTCCTTCTTCCCTGGAGTAGGTAAATACGCCCAGATGGTCGAACCGGGCCTCAGCGATAAATTGCAGCAGATTTTCAAACTCCTTGTCTCCTTCGCCGGGGAAGCCAACGATGAAAGCGCTTCTTATGGTTACATCGAGTATGTTGGTTCTAAGCTTCAGTATCAGATCCCTTATCATCTTCTCTCTTGTGCCCCTCTTCATCCCTTTTAGTACCTTGTCGTCAATGTGCTGCAGGGGAATGTCGATGTATTTAACAATCTTTTCCTCTCTTGCTATGAGTTTGATTAGTTCATCGCTTAGCAGGGTTGGGTAGCAGTAGAGTAGCCTTATCCAGTCTAGGCCGTTAATAGCTGTAAGTTTTTCAAGAAGATTTTTCAGTGTCGTGGGCTGGGGTAAATCTCTGCCGTAGGCGGTTGTGTCCTGAGCAACCAGATTGAATTCCTTTACCCCTTTTTCCGCCAGTTTTCCAACCTCATTGACTATGGAATCTTCGCTGCGACTTCTATAGTCGCCCCTTAGTCTCGGTATGATGCAAAAGGTGCAGGGGTTTGAACAACCTTCTGCAATTTTTATATAAGATGAATAAAATGGGGTGGTTGATACCCTTGGAGTGCTGTAGTCGTGGATATATTCGGGGATACCTGCGGCAACTATCTGTTTGCCTTTTTCAGACTCTAATACGAGGTCGGCAACGCGCTGGTATTCGCCCGTGCCTATGAAGAGATCCACTTCAGGCAGTTCAGCTTTTAGATCCTCCTGATAGCGCTGGGTGAGGCATCCCGCCACGACAAGAAGCCTGCACTTTCCTGAAACCTTGTAGGCGGCGTATTCGAGTATAGTATTTACCGATTCTTCAGTCGCCTTCTGGATGAATGTACAGGTGTTTATAATGATTATTTCAGCAAGCGCAGGATTTTCCGTCAGTTCATACCCCTTGTCGCCAAGAAGGCCCAATATTACCTCTGAATCGACCCTGTTCTTCGGGCAGCCAAGGCTGACCATAGCAATTTTTTCCAAAAATCTCCTTTTAGTTGACAATAGTTTTAAGCAACCGATATTAGCAGAGGGGCGATCTGGATGTCAATTTATTGGGGCAGGGGTACGAGGTAAAGAGGGGCTGTGGGTGTTTAATAAAAAGCCGCACTATGTGGAAATCGGTGGAAATAAGAAATCGCTTTCAGCTTTTTTTATTGCACTAAATCTAATAATTGAAGTCTTTCGTTAACTCGTTAAGGATGGTTTTATTTGTTTCGTCTATCTCGGCGATTTTAAACCCGGCGCTGTAATTCTCGGGGTTTATGTTGCGCTTGCACCATACAGTTTTACCCGTACAGCTTATATTATTCGACCCGTTTATTTTCTCAGGTAAAGATATCTCTAAATGATAAGCAGCCCTTAAAAAAAGTTTGCCTTTAGTGACTATCCTGATACCACTTGACGAAATATTGACCAGGCGGCCTGTGAAGAACTCCTCGCCGGAAGATCTGATTATCACAGAATATATAAGGTGTTTTCTTCGAGCTCTCTCGATTTTTTCCGAAGCAGACATTAGCGCCCTGTTTTTGTAGTCTTGGCAAATATTTTCTACTCTTAGAATATAGTGCCGGACAGGCATGTTGTCAAATAGAATGAGTTTCTATTGGTAATATGTAAGGTTTCAGTAGTAAGTAAGATAATTTCCTCTCCCCTCTTCAGGTGCAAATTGATTATGACAGGATAAAAGACGAGCAATTTTTTACTCTATAACTCTTGCCGGGAATAATGGTAATATCCCCCTCTGCAATAAGGCAGAGCAGGAATGCTGGCGAGATTTCAAATAGGGGTTTTTGCTTGACTAAAAAGTGGAGCATAGGCTAGATTGTTGCCTGAAATAGCATCAATAATAGGTGAGTGCAGACGTGCTGGAATACCTGATAAAAAATAAGACTCTTTATGACGTGACTCCATTAAAGGAGAGCTGGTTTGGACTGGAAGAATTTCAGGACCACCACCTTGTATCGCCTCTTTCCCCGGTAGCAAGATTATTGCTTACCTCCGACGGTTCAATGACCCAGATGCTGGAGTCGCTTCTATTGTCAGACATATCTATGGCGATAGAGCGGCAGGATATTATATCTTCTGCGGCCTCTTTATCCGGAATGGATTCAGCTTGTCATGGTGAAAAAGCGCTTGCCCGGGAGGCCTGGCTGACAGCTGCCGCCAGGCCGCTTGTCTATGCTCATTCACTCCTTTTTGCAGCTGATTCTAAATCCTATTCTTTGGATGCTATCAGGGATGTCACTGAGCCGCTTGGTAAAATGTTGCGTCAAAATAATATAAAAACCTCAAGAGAGGGCCACAGGATGGGGCGCGTTAAAAGCCCTGAAATATCGAAACATTTGGACCTCTCCTCAGATGAAAAGTTTTGGGCGAGGTATTATAGCCTTGATACTGATACTGGCCTTAAAGGGGTGATATTTGAGGTTTTCAGTCCCGAACTTTTTGAAATATGATGGTTTTTATAGTTAACTTCCTTTGTGGGCAGATTTTTTCTTTTATTAACCCGATATCCAACATTGCGTGATATAAGGCAGAAAGATCAGCCCTGAAGTCCGCATTTAATGGCCGCTTGCAGTAAATTTTGCTTGACATAAGGAGCTCTTATTATTCATAATTGCTCTTTCGTTCTGGAGAATATTATTGAAAATCTTGTTTGATTCTATTCCTGAAATAGGGAACCTGAACGTTGAATGTTTTGCAGGCCCTGAAGAGTTGATAGGCCTTGTGGGAGAGGATAGCGATGGAGTCTTTAGTTTTGACTCTCCCGTTAAGGGCTTGTTTGCCGTCTCCCGAAAAGGGCGTAAAGTTTTTGTTGATTTTGAGGTTGATGGCTCTCTGAATGCGGTTTGTTCACGTTGTCTTGAAGTTTTTCCCTGCCCCATAAGCGGGTCTGGCAGGCTTGTTCTTTTCCCCGAAGGTGAAGATAGTGATGAGGCCTGTGATGGGGAGTTTGATAGGGATTATTATGACGGCAGGTCGATAGGCCTGGGGTTGATTCTGGCTGAAGAGGTAGCCCTTGTCGCTCCGATCAACCCTTTATGCAGCGCAAGCTGTAAAGGACTTTGTTATCTTTGCGGCCAGAACCTGAATGATAAAGAGTGCGGTTGTTCTCGCACTCCTTGTGATGAGAGATTGTCCATACTTAAGAATGTTAAGTTTTAATCTAAATAAATAATAGAGAGTGGGTTTAATATGGCTGTACCAAAGAGAAGGACGTCGAAAGAGAGAAAAAGAAAGAGAAGGAGTCATCACGCGTTGACAGCTCCTAATGTTGTTGCTTGTCCGGAGTGCGGTGAGCCCAGAATGTCTCACAGGGCCTGTCCGAGCTGTGGTTTTTACAATGGCATTAAGGTTGTAGCCACAAGGGACTAGTAAAATCAAGCCCATGAAGATAGCCCTGGATGCGATGGGGGGAGATAATGCCCCCCAGGTCGAGATAGAAGGAGCGATTCAGGCGGTAAAAGAGCTTGATCTCTCGATAGTGCTTGTCGGTGATCGCGATCTTCTTGAAGCAGAACTTGTTAAAAGGGGCGCCAGAGATCTCCCGATTACAGTTAAGGCTGCGTCGGAGGTTGTTGGAATGCATGAGTCTCCCTCTGTAGCTTTAAGGAAAAAGAAGGATTCCTCTGTAAGGGTTGCCTTTGATCTGCTTAAGAGCGGCGACGTTGATGCCGTAGTGAGTGCCGGAAATTCCGGTGCTGCCATGGCCACGGCGATGTTTGTTTTAAAGAAGCTTGCCGGAGTCGACAGGCCTGCGATAGCAACGGTTCTTCCTAGCCTCAAGGGGCAGACTGTGGTGCTTGATGTGGGCGGTAATGTCGATTGTAAGCCGCTTCACCTGGTGCAGTTTGCTGTTATGGGCGAAGTCTATGCCAAGGATGTTCTGGCTATTGCAAGGCCCAAAATAGGTCTCCTTAGTAACGGTGAAGAAGAAGAAAAGGGGAATGATCTGACAAGAGAAACCCACAGAATTCTCAAGAATAGTTCTCTTAACTATGTTGGATATGTCGAGGGTAGAGACATCTACAGCGGCGCTGTAGATGTTGTTGTCTGTGATGGCTTTGTCGGTAATGTTGTCTTGAAAACAAGCGAGGGGCTTGCAGAGGCTATAGGGCAGATGCTTAAGGAATCGCTTGGCAAATCTGTTTTCTCCAAGCTGGGGTATCTCTTGTCCAGGCCCAGTTTTAAGTCTTTTAAGAAGAAAATGGATTATTCGGAATATGGCGGCGCACCGCTTCTTGGCGTTAATGGCGTTGGTTTTATAAGCCATGGCGGCTCAAATGCCAACGCTATAAAGAATGCCATCAGGGTGGCAGCTGAGTTCGTTAAGAATGGGGTAAATGATCATCTCCTTAAAGAATTTGAAGAGAATATGGAGCTTAAAACTTTGTCTTCAATCCGCCAGCTTAAAGCTTTAAGGTCATAAAATTTATAATGACTGATATTTTGTTTCCACCGGACTTTGATGCTGACAGGTAGAATAACAGGAACCGGTTCCTATCTTCCCGAGAAGATTTTGACTAATGCAGATCTTGAGAAGATGGTCGATACCGATGATGAATGGATTGTTACAAGAACCGGAATCAGGGAAAGACATATAGCCGCCGATGGTGAAGCGACGTCCGATCTTGCCTTTTATGCGGCAACAGAGGCTCTTGCTTCAGCCGGCATAGCCCCTGAAGATATAGATCTTATTATTGTGGCTACGACTACGCCTGATTATCCATTTCCTTCCACCGCTTCTCTTTTGCAGGCGCGGCTAGGAGCTGATAAAGCCGCTGCTTTTGATATTCAGGCTGTCTGCACGGGTTTTATTTATGCCCTTTCTACAGCAGATCAGTTTATAAGAAGTGGGATGTATGGCAAAATACTCGTCGTTGGGGCGGAAGTTCTTTCCAGTTTGATGGACTGGACTGACCGGTCGACCTGTATACTCTTTGGAGATGGTGCCGGTGCGGTAGTTCTGGAAGCTGACGAGAGTGAACGAGGGATTGTCTCTTCGCATCTGCATGCAGATGGAAGTCAGTACGATCTTTTGTACGTGCCGGGTGGGGGGTCAAGAGAGCCCTTAAGTCAGGAATTGCTGGATAGTGGGCGACAGTTTATCCGCATGAAGGGCAACGAAGTTTTTAGGGTTGCCGTTAACGCTTTGGAGAGTACAGTCCTGGAGGCTTTAGAGGAGAATAACCTAAATGCGGAAGACATTGACCTCCTCGTTCCGCATCAGGCAAATATTAGAATCATAAATGCGACGGGCAAAAAGCTGGGACTTTCCGCTGATAAAGTTATGATAACTGTAGATCGCCATGGTAATACCTCTTCGGCATCAATCCCACTTGCTCTGTGTGAGGCGGTAAAAGAAAATAGAGTTAAAGAGGGATCTCTGGTTCTTCTTGAGGCATTTGGAGGAGGCTTTACTTGGGGGTCTGTCCTTTTAAGATGGTGATATTCAATTCTAGCGCAGGAGACTTTTTATGAGCAGTATGAAAGGAAAACGTGGCCTTATTGTCGGCGTTGCCAATGATAAGAGTATCGCTTGGGCAATAGCTAAGGCTCTTCATAAGGAGGGCGCTGAGCTTGCTTTTACTTACTTAAACGGGCCTTTGGAAAAGAGAGTCAGGCCTCTTGCCGAAAGTTTGGGTTCGGAAGTTATTCTTCCTTGCGATGTCGGGCAAGATGAAGATATAGACAAGCTTTTTGAAGATCTCAGTAGTAAGTGGGACTCTCTCGACTTTCTTGTTCACTCTGTTGCCTTTGCGAATAAAGATGAATTAAGGGGCGCCTTTTATGACACGAGTCGTGAAGGGTTCTCTATGGCCGTTGATATCAGTGCATATTCTCTGGTGGCCTTGACAAGGGGCGCCTTGCCTCTTATGAAAGGCAGAAACGGCAGTATAATGACACTTAGTTATTACGGGGCGGAAAAGGTTATCCCAAACTATAATGTAATGGGCGTAGCCAAGTCAGCGCTTGAGACATCTGTCCGCTATCTTGCAGCCGATCTTGGCCCTTTAGGACACAGGGTAAACGCAATATCCGCAGGACCTGTAAGGACACTTGCCGCAGCCGGTATTGGTGATTTCAGGAAGATACAGCTGGTTAATGAATTAAGGACACCGGCTGCAAGACTGGTGACTCTGGAGGAAATCGGTTCTACGGCACTTTACCTTGCATCTGATGGCTCAACCGGTATGACCGGTGAAGTGCTTCATGTGGATTGCGGCTTTCATGCAATGGCCCTTTCTGTTAAAGAAGCCGAGCATATGGCTGCTAAATAATTTATTAAATTTAAGATATGTCAAAAATAGCTTTTATATTTCCAGGTCAGGGCTCTCAATCAGTTGGAATGGGTAAGGACCTTGTTCTTAACTTCAAGCTTGCCGCTCAGATTTTTGAAGAGGCCTCGGATGCTATCGGCATAGACTTAAAGAAACTCTCCTTTGAAGGCCCTGAAGATGAGTTGAATATGACGGCAAGTACTCAGCCTGCCATACTTACAACAAGTGTAGCCGCGCTTGAGGTTTTAAAGGCTGAAACCGATATCAAGGCCGACTTTCTCGCCGGGCATAGCCTGGGAGAATATACCGCTCTGGTCCATGGCGGGGCTTTTGCCTTTGCCGATGCCGTGAGGATTGTAAGACGGCGCGGCGAATTTATGCAGGCTGCCGTTCCCGGTGGAGCAGGCGCTATGGCAGCCATCTTAGGTATGGAAAAGAATGAAGTTGCAGATGTATGTTCTGATGCAGAATCCTTTGGCCTTGTGTCAGCGGCCAATTTTAATTCTCCCGGCCAGATAGTTGTTTCCGGTGAGAAGAAAGCTGTTGAGCGCGCCGTTGAGATCGCAAAAGAAAGGGGCGCAAAAAGAGCCGTCATGCTTCCTGTTAGTGTTCCCTCTCATTGCGCACTTATGTTGCCGGCTGGGGACCTCCTGAAAGAGGAACTTGCGAAATATAAGATCGCAGACCTTGGTGTTCCAGTCGTCTCTAATGTGGAGGCCTCTACCTATTTGTCTGCCGGTGAAGTTTCAGATTTGCTGGTAAGGCAGCTAAGCTCTCCTGTCAGGTGGGATGAATCTGTTATTTGTCTGAAGGATGCTGGCGCTGATACGGTAATAGAGGTAGGTCCCGGCAGAGTTCTTTCGGGACTTGTTAAAAGGATAGACAGTACTTTCAGTATTAAAAATATTGAAGATCTTTCATCTCTTGAAAAGCTTAAATCAGCGACAGTTTAAGGGGGGTATGTATGAAATTGGAAGGACGTAAGGCGCTTATCACCGGCGCAGCTCAAGGCATAGGCAAGACAGTAGCTCTTCTTCTTGCAAGTGAGGGGGCCGATGTTGCTGTCTCGGATATTAATATGGAACTTGCTGCTGAAACCTGTCGTGAAATCGAGAAAATGGGCAGGCACTCTGTTGCCATTAAAGGTAATGTTGCAGATTCAGATAGCGCCGAGACCATGGTGAAAGAAGCTGCCGAAAAATTAGGCGGTCTTGATATTCTTGTCAATAACGCCGGAATAACTAAAGATTCTCTCATTTTGCGTATGAAGGAAGACGACTGGGATGCCGTAATAAATGTAAACCTTAAGGGAACATTCAATTGCACAAAGGCGGCCGTAAAATTGATGTCCAAACAGCGTTCTGGCAAGATAGTAAATATCGCATCCATCGTCGGTCTCATGGGAAATGCGGGTCAGGCCAACTATGCAGCCTCTAAGGCCGGAGTTATCGGGCTTACCAAGACGACTGCCAGAGAATTTGCGGCAAGAGGGATAACTGTTAATGCCGTTGCACCCGGCTTTATTGCAACTGCAATGACCGATGCAATACCGGAAAAGGCAAAACAGGAACTAAATGCCCAGATCCCTGTGGGTAGACTTGGTCTGCCTGCAGACGTGGCTGAAGCGGTTCTTTTTCTGTCAGGAGCTGGCGCCGATTATATTACCGGTCAGGTGATTAGCGTAAATGGCGGAATGTACATGTAGTGATAAAATCTTTTAATTAAAATTAAGATATAATAGGAGGTCTCAAATGTCGATTGAAAATAAGGTTAAGGAAGTAATTGTAGAGCAGCTTGGTGCTAATGCGGATGAAGTCGTGCTAACAGCTTCGTTTGTTGATGATCTTGGGGCAGATTCCCTTGATACAGTTGAGCTCGTAATGGCGCTGGAAGAGGAGTTCGGTGTGGAAATTCCGGATGAAGATGCTGAAAATATCAAGACTGTTCAAGACGCGATAGACTATATCAACAAAAATAAAGAGTAGTTTTGTTTCTTTCCGCTAAGGAGAAGATATAAGATGAAAAGAGTTGTAGTTACGGGCCTCGGAGCTTTAACTCCTGTCGGCATGGGTGTTGAACAGAGTTGGGATTCTCTTGTTAAGGGAAAGTCGGGAATAGCGCTGGTCACCAGGTTTGATGCTTCCGAGTTTCCGTCACGGGTTGCCGGAGAGGTTAAGGGTTTTGAGCCTACCGACTATTTGGATAATAAGGATGTCAAGAAGATGGACACCTTTATTCAATATGCCATTGCAGCCGGCAAGATGGCTATGGATGATTCAGGCCTTGAGATAACCGAGTCGAATGCCGAAAGAGTTGGTGTGATGGTAGGCGCCGGTATGGGCGGACTTCCTGCGATAGAGCGTTATCATGAAGCCTATCTTAAGGGCGGGCCTAAGAAGATATCTCCCTTCTTTATTCCCATGACTATTATTAATCTTGCAGCTGGTCATATTTCTATTATGTCCGGAGCAAAAGGTCCAAATTCAAGCGTTGTGACTGCTTGCGCAACGGGTACCCACGCCATTGGGGATGCATACAGGATAATACAAAGGGGTGATGCAGACGCGATGATTGCCGGTAGCTCCGAGTCTGTCATGTGTGCCCTTGCCTTCGGTGGCTTTGGTGCGGCAAAGGCTCTTTCCAAGCGTAATGATGAGCCGGAAAGAGCGAGCAGGCCTTTTGATTCAGGAAGAGATGGTTTCGTTATGGGTGAGGGTGCCGGAATTCTTGTTCTTGAAGAGATGGAACATGCGAAGAAGAGGAACGCAAAAATATATGGAGAGGTCTTAGGATACGGTATGTCAGGGGATGCATTTCATATGACTTCTCCTGCTCCCGGCGGGGAGGGGGCTGCACGCTGTATGAAGCATGCACTGAAAGATGCGGACCTTTCTTTAGAGAGTGTTGAATATATAAATGCTCATGGGACCTCTACGCCCGCCGGCGATATCGGTGAGACTATGGCTATCAGGACGGTCTTTGGTGCTCACGCTGATAAGCTTGCCGTAAGCTCTACAAAGTCAATGACCGGTCATCTTCTTGGAGCTGCCGGTGCAGTAGAGGCGGTCTTTTCACTTTTGGCTCTTGATAGGGGCGTTTTGCCACCTACTATAAATCTGGATAATCCTGATCCCGAGTGCGATCTCGATTATGTGCCTAATGTTGCAAGATCTGCGAAAATCGAAGTGGCAATGTCCAATTCCTTTGGTTTCGGCGGTACAAATGCATCACTAATATTTAAAAAGGTGTGATCTGTGATAGCCATTGCGAGTGATCATGGTGGATTTGAACTTAAGGAAGACCTGAAGAATTATTTTACAGATAAGAAGCTGGAGTTCCAGGATCTGGGTACATTTAATACCGATTCTGTAGATTACCCCGATTACGGCATCCTCCTTTCAAGGAAAGTAGCGTCCGGTGAATTTGAAAAAGGCGTTCTTGTGTGCGGGACCGGGATAGGGATGTCAATTGTCGCAAATAAGGTGCCTGGAGTCAGGGCTGCCCTTGTTGGAGATGTGTATTCTGCCAGAATGAGCGCCGAGCATAACGATGCTAATGTTCTTGTAATCGGCGGCAGGGTCACAGGCAAGGGGCTCGCCCGCGAGATATTAAACGCCTGGCTTACGGCGAAGTTTGAAGGCGGCAGGCATAACAAAAGACTTGAAAAAATAGTGGAGCTTGAAGAGAGGTTATCATAGCCGTCCTATATTTTTATGGCTGAATTTGTTTTCTGCTTGACAAAATAGGCGCAATTCTATATAAAGGTGAGTTCGCGCGATTTTTTGTTTATAGCGTGTCGATATTTAATTATTTGCTGACGTAGCTCAATTGGTAGAGCAACTGATTTGTAATCAGTAGGTTGCGGGTTCGAGTCCCATCGTCAGCTCCATCAGCTTTTGTGTTACGGAGAGGTACCCGAGTGGCCAAAGGGAGCAGACTGTAAATCTGCCGGCTCAGCCTACGGAGGTTCGAATCCTCCCCTCTCCACCAGTTTGCTGATTTAGAATAGATATTTGTTTTCAGTATTTAGTGCGGGTGTAGTTCAATGGTAGAACTCTAGCCTTCCAAGCTAATCACGCGGGTTCGATTCCCGCCACCCGCTCCATATTCTGAAGGGGTCAGGATCCAGTGCTGAAATGCTGTTTGCGCCCACGTGGCTCAGGGGTAGAGCACATCCTTGGTAAGGATGAGGTCATGGGTTCAATTCCCATCGTGGGCTCCATTTAAAGATTAATGAAAAATTCTGTTATAAGTTAAATTTTTAGGAGGTATAGGCAGATGGCTAAAGAAAAGTTTGAAAGGACTAAACCGCATTGTAACGTAGGTACTATCGGTCATGTCGACCATGGTAAGACCACGCTTACTGCAGCGATAACGAAGGTTCTGTCTGCAAGTGGCGGAGCAGTGTTTAAGGGATATGACATGATCGACAACGCTCCCGAGGAAAGAGAGAGGGGTATTACGATCGCAACGGCTCACGTTGAATATGAGACAGCGAACAGGCATTATGCGCATGTTGACTGTCCCGGACATGCCGACTATGTAAAGAACATGATTACCGGTGCGGCTCAGATGGACGGAGCTATCCTGGTTGTGAGCGCGGCCGACGGCCCCATGCCTCAGACGAGAGAGCATATCCTTCTTGCAAGGCAGGTTGGTGTTCCTGCGATCACCGTATTTCTTAACAAGGCCGATCAGGTTGATGATGAGGAGTTGATGGAGCTGGTTGAGCTTGAGGTTAGAGAGCTCCTTAGTAAGTACGACTTCCCCGGCGATGACCTTCCTATTGTATCAGGCAGCGCGCTTCAGGCCCTTGAGTGCGGATGCGCCAAGGAAGATTGTCCAAAGTGCAAGCCGATCCTTGATCTTATGGCCAACGTTGACAGCTATATACCGCAGCCTGTGCGCGAGGTTGACAAGCCTTTCCTTATGCCTGTTGAGGATGTATTCAGTATTTCAGGGCGTGGAACTGTTGTAACCGGAAGGGTAGAAAGCGGCGTTATCAACGTGAACGATGAAGTAGAGATCGTCGGTATGAAAGCAACTCAGAAGACGGTTGTTACCGGCGTTGAAATGTTTAGAAAGCTTCTTGATCGTGGCGAGGCCGGCGATAATATCGGGGCGCTTATAAGAGGGATTAAGCGTGAGGAAGTGGAAAGAGGGCAGGTTATGGCAAAGCCCGGAAGTATAACTCCTCATACGAAGTTTAAGGGTGAGGCATATATCCTGACTAAGGAAGAAGGTGGAAGACATACCCCATTCTTTAACGGATATCGTCCCCAGTTTTATTTTAGAACAACTGACGTTACTGGCGTTGTAACACTACCTGAGGGAGTGGAAATGGTAATGCCTGGAGATAATGTTTCTGTCGAGGTTGTGCTTATAACTCCGATAGCGATGGATAAGGATCTCAGATATGCGATCAGGGAAGGCGGCAGAACAGTCGGCGCCGGAGTTGTTAGCGAAATTATTGAGTA
>JAVVFD010000031.1:0-21596 GCA_032250935.1 bacterium | reverse complement strand
GGCCTCTTCCATCAGTTCCGCAGCCTCTGCATATTCACCAAGCATAATAAGCCTCGAAGATGCATTTACCGTATTCTTAACTTCGCTATCGGGAAGTTTCTTTTCCTCATCGTGGAGGCCTTCAAGATAATCAAGAGCCTCCTTATATTTCTTTTTTTTGTAAAGCGACCATAAAATAGCGTTTTTACCCTTATTTGCGAGCGGATGTTCCGGGTATTCATCGAGGAAAGACTGCATGAGTGAAATTGACTTGTCGTATTCTTCAAGATAATACTTTATAAATGCCAACTGAAACTGAATTCGTCCCTTCAAATCACCTGCAGGAAGAAGCTCGAAGGACTTATTATAAGCTCTTTCAGCATTATCATACCTTTCAAGGTAGAAAAAAGCATCGCCCCTCTTGGCATGAAGTTCATCCATAGGGACGCCTTTCGGGTTAATATTCAAAACTTCCAAAAAACCTGCAAGCGCTTTTTTGTATCGACGGTTTTCGTAATGTTCAAGGCTTTCCAGATAAAGGATCTGCCCAAGCCTCTCATCAACCTGGGGAGAAAATGAAGATTGAGGATAAAGGCGTTTCAGGTTCTCAAAATTCCCCTTCGCTATTTCTACTCTACCCATTTTCAGGTTTGCGTCAGCCAGATAATAATATGCGCTCTCATCCTCATCGAGAAGGCAGCTATCGTCTAGCACCGCGCTGAGAGGCAAAACCGCATCACTATACCTTCCCATAAGATAGTAGCTCTTGCCCATAACAAGGTTAAAGCCGCAAAGCTCATCTTTTTTTATGCCTTTGCCCTTATACTCTTCCAGCTCTTTAATGGAGAGGTGATAGAGTCCATCTCTGAAGAAACCGTTTGCCATGGTCATCTCATCCGACAAGTACGGGCTTTCTTTTGAAAAAGCGGCTGCCGAAGGCAAAAAAAGAGACAGAAAAAGAAAAATAAATAAAACCTGAAAAACATGACTCTTAACTCTAATCATCAATTAAACTATAGCTCCTTAATTAAGTCCAAAACTATATTTAACCGCCCGCAAAGGACGGCTTTGAAAAGCCCGTGAATCCAGAAAGATAGCACCATTTAAGGGCTCATATCAAGGGAAAAGAAAGGGTAAAAAGAGAACGTAACAACAAAAGGTCAATCGGGGCAAGCGAGTTTCAGACAACTCCTAGGGCATTTTAAAATCCTTACCCTCTCGCCTGACTGTAAGGACCGGAATGGACGATTTTCTTACCACCTTTCCAGCCGTGCTGCCGAAAAGAATATGATCTATGCCTGTTCTACCATGTGTTCCCATAACGATTAAATCAGACTTCAATTCCCTTGCGGCCTCGATTATTTCAAGAAAAGGAGTGCCCTTCCTCGTATGTATTTCAAAGGTGGCCTTGCCTTCAATATTCTCCCTGCAAAAATTCTCCATATTGCTTCGGGCAGCATCTTCCATTCCTTTTTCTATAACGTCAAAGGATATATGAGGCACGTAGAAATCAGTCATATCTCCATACTCATGAATTATATGCAAAACATCTATGTGAGCGCCATACTTACCTGCCAGAGAAAGCGCATAAGAAACAGCGGCCTCGGACCCTTCGGAGAAGTCCGTCGGTAACAATATCTTTTTTATATCGGTCATAGTTCCCTCCTTAATTTCAATAAAGCCCGGAAGTATTCAGTATAACAGTTCATAACAGGCTGTCAAAAAGGATTAAGAGGCGGTCCTTTTTTACAGATCTTGTTCTTGCCTTTAAATGGAGGTAAAGACTATATTACAAGTTATGAAAAAAACTGTTTATTGCCTGAAACATCCATATATCAAGACCACAGTGTTTTGCAAAAGATGCAAGGCCCCTTTATGTAAAGACTGCAGGCTTAAATCTGAAAAGACTCCTTACTGCTCTTCATACTGCCTGAATATTGACAGAGCCTGCAATATCTATAACAAGCGCAGAAATAGATATAAAAAAGATCTTTTCACAGATGCAGACCGACTTGCCGGATTTGCGGGCGATTTTGCAGGACTTCTGACCCTATCATTTATACTGGCAGCCTTATTGATGCAGACAATAAACACTAAATTGCCTGTAGAGCTTACAGTAAGTCAACTGACCCCGGACAAAACAGACAAAATAAAAAAAAGCGTTAAGATTAAATCGCTGGGGAAAGCCGGCAATAGCGGCATATCCCCCCTTGAAATTAGCATATCAAAGGTAAAAAATGCCGGCAAGAGCCTGTCCATAACATTTGACGGTGGCTCAAGCGACTCATCTGCTCCGGCCATCCTTGATATACTGTCTGAAAAGCAGATCAAGACCACATTTTTTCTAACCGGTCGTTTTATAAAAAAATATCCTCATATCGTAAAGAGGATGGTAAGTGAAGGCCATGAAGTCGGCAACCACACCATGAGCCACCCTCACCTTACAACTTACTCAAGAGACAGGAAGAGCACGACAAGCGTCGGCGTCAGCTACTCCTTCCTGAAAAAAGAGCTCGATGAAACTGCAGAGATATTCAGTAAGCTTACGGGAATCAGGATGCAGCCGCTATGGAGAGCTCCTTTTGGTGAAACAAACAAGGAAATACTTTCATGGGCCTCAAAGATTGGATACAGGCACATCGCCTGGACTGTGGACTACAAGGCGCATCAAACTATGGACAGTCTTGACTGGGTCACAGACAAAAGCTCTTCGCTGTACCGAAGTTCGGAAGAGATAAAAGAAAATCTTCTTTCATTTGCAGATAAAAAGGGGCGGGCAAAAGGCGCAATAGTATTGATGCATCTGGGGACTGAAAGAAAAAATGATATTGTTCATGAAAAACTCGCCGAGATAATAGAGGACTTTATGGCGAGAGGCTACAACATACTTCCCGTATCTGAGCTTATTAAGACAAAGGTGGAACAGGGCAGAGGATAGCAGATAGTTGCGCCCGATTTTTAAGATCGCCAACAATCTTCCTCTTGCCTTTTTCTCAAATCATAAATAGAATTGACAGCCGACAAAAACATAAGATCATCAGGGAATAATGAAAAACAACACATTTGTAATAGGACATAAAAATCCGGACAGCGATTCTATATGCTCTGCAATAGCGCTGGCTGAGCTCAAAAAACTGGAAGGGGTAAGCAACATTGAGGCGGCAAGGGCCGGCGAAATCAATCCTCAAACATCTTTCATCCTGAGCCGTTTTAACATTCCATCTCCGAGATATCTATCCAATGTATATCCCAGAGCAAGAGACATAATGACAAGGGATGCCGTCTCTATTCCACAAAATACACCTTTAATAAGGGTAATGGAGCTAATGAGAGACAACAATATCAGGTTTGTTCCCGTTCTTGATTCCAGGCGTAGACCCGTTGGCGTCCTGGCTCCTATGGATATAGCCAGGCAGAGCCTTAGCCACTTTGAAACAGAATCATCAAGGGAGGTCTTCACTTCCATCAAGAATATTACTGAAACTCTTGGAGCAAGGACGGTAACAAAGAGGCCCGTCGATGATGAAAAGACTTTTTCCGTTTATGTGGGCGCCATGGAAAAGGAATCCTTCCTCAAGGTTATAGGGGAGAAAGAACCGGATAAATGCATCGTTATCGTAGGCGACAGGGAAGAGATCCAGCAACTATCGGTAGAAAAAAAGGTGGGGGCCTTGATAGTTACGGGTGGCCTGGATATTTCTGAAAAAATTGTAAATGCTGCAAGGGAAAAAGATGTAAGTATAATGATTTCTCCATTTGACTCAGCCACAACTGCTCTTATGGTGAAGATAAGCACCCCTGTCTACCACGTATGCAGATCAAATTTTGAAACAGCTTCGGAAGGGGATCTTACCGAAGAGTTGAAACAAAGACTCGCATCAAGCAGCAAGAGAGGTATTATAGTGCTCAACAATGAAGGGGCAATGGCCGGGATAATAACCAAGAGCAATCTGCTCAGGCCTTCAGGCACAGGCCTGATCCTCGTTGACCATAATGAACTTTCGCAGGCTGTAGACGGCGCCGACATGGTAACAATAGATGAAGTCGTTGATCATCACAGGCTTGGGAATTTTCATACGGTCCACCCCATAAGGTTTATATGTGAGCCCGTGGGAAGCACCTCCACCATGGTTGCAGAGATGTACAGGAAGAAAGGGATTAAGATTAGAAAAGATATCGCAGGGCTCCTGCTTAGCGGAATAATATCAGACACGATAATACTGAAATCCCCCACAACGACGGATAGAGACCGGAATATAGTCGTCTGGCTTGAAGAGAAATCCGGTCTTTGCCACGAAGTCTTCGGGAAAGAGATATTTGCGGCCACAGCCAGTCTTAAAAAAACGGGGGCAAAAGAGGCCGTTGAGGGGGACTACAAAACATTTGAGACAAAAGGAAAGATGTTCGGAATCGGGCAGGTGGAAACGATAGGTTTTGACGAGTTCTACGAAGAGAAAGAGAGTCTTGCAAAGGAACTTGAAAGAATAAAGAAAACAAAGGACCTTAAGATGTCAGCCCTTCTTGTAACAGATATCGTTAAGGGGACTTCCCTACTGCTGGTTGCGGCAGAAAGTGAAATAAACTCCAATCTAGGCTACACCCTCATAGGAGAGAACCTTTATGAGCTCAAAAACGTTCTCTCAAGAAAAAAACAGGTAGCCCCTCACCTTCTTGGTCTCTTCAATGAAATTTATTAAAGCGAAATCTCCCAGGACCTCATAAGAACAGGTTTACTTAAGGGAATTGATATAGGCTATGACCTTCCATATCCCGTCGCCCCCCAGCTCTTTTCCCCATGTAGGCATCCCCTTATCCGTCCCGAAATATGCCGTCTTAAACATATCACCATCCAAAGCGCCATAAACGGTTTCTTTATCTGTCAGGTCGGGGGCTTCAGGTCCGCCACCGGCATCAGGCCCATGACACTGGCTGCATTTAAGATCAAATATTTTCTTCCCTTCGGCTATTGAAGCGGCATCGCCCTTGTATGGGTTGGATGCATGAATAATGGGAGTCTCCAACACCTCCGAGCTGTGAACTTTCGATTCAGGCCTCCCTCCTTCACAAGCCGATAGCAATAGACTTAGCGATACTAAAAAAATGATTTTGGCCCTGTTCCCTAGTAAATAATCAAACTTCATCGTAATATAAGACCTTTCTACATCTGCCCGTTAAAATAAACATAAAAATCTTAGCTATTATAATTTGCCTTCATACTGTGTCAATAAAAAAGACCAAAAATGGCCTGGCCTGAAGGCAGAATTTCCTTATCAAACCCTGTTATAATTGGAATGGACGCCTATTTTTTTCTGGAAAAAAAGAGCCTGTTACGCTACTCTACGAGGCTATTCCTTTAGCGGACAAAACCTTAATAGAGATAAATAAGATGCCCGGATTAAAGCAATTTCTAGCAACAACCATGACCATAACTTTTGTTATGATCCTTACATTCGGCCAGTCTATTGCGGGCGAAAAGCTGCCTTTAAGTAATATAACTCCTACCGTTGAGGGCGGCGTTGATTACCTTATCAATTATATGAGTTCCGGGGATAAAAGCCCCATAGATCTCAAAAAAATAGAGAATATCATTGATTTCGTCGGGTCGTCCGATAAGAACAAATCATCCTATTCTCCAAGAGTCTGGCAAAAAGCAACGTCCATATATCAAGGGTTCGAGATAGATCTCGACTTTAACAGCTTCCTCAAATACACCTTAAACCCGAAAATCCCGTCTCAGGTCTTCAGACCTTCATCCCTCCGCTATTCCTACTGGATAGATATTGACGGCGAAAAAAAGGATCTGCCTCTTCTGTGGAAGCAGCTAAAAAAGCTCGATAAACCGA
Source organism: bacterium (assembly GCA_032250935.1). Taxonomy (GTDB): domain Bacteria; phylum Desulfobacterota; class JADFVX01; order JADFVX01; family JADFVX01; genus JAVVFD01. Next base: position 15,774 of record JAVVFD010000031.1, on the reverse strand, counting down.
TTGTTATCAGAGGAACTGAACATGAGACTATCACACCTGACACCAATACAGGGGCCTACTATTCCTACGACGTAAAAAGAGCCTTGATACTCTGTCGTCATAAGGGACGACGGGCCCTCATCTCTATATCCTTTCAAAAAGATCCTTCCGAGGTCGGAAAGAAAGGGGCCGTACTTGGACATGATGAGGACTGGAATTATTTTTATTCCGACATTGACGGCCTGACAAAAAAAGGGCTGGGCTGGGCAAGTTCCTACATATACCGCTCTTTTTCAATTTCAGTCTACTATGAAAAGGAGGCTGGCAAGGCCGGGCTAAACTACGGCATTTTAAAATGGCTAAGAGCCGGCTGGGCCGGCATGAATATGGTAAAAAAAGAGCACCTTGCCGCAGGGATAAAGCGCTTTGCAAGAGATCTTAAATTTGTACTCGAAAGCCCTAATATTCCAAGCCCGGAAATTCTAGGCCGCACATTTTCAGATATGCAGGCTCTTTCTGTGGCAGAGCTGAGAAAAGAAGCTTCTAAATACATTAGAGATTTAGTGAACGAATACGGCAGCGGCGATATGCTTTCGCGCAGTGAATTTTCAGGACTTCTTAAAAGCGGCGAATACCTGAACAAAATGAATAGAGAAGAGCTCATCTCGATCCTTGTAGTGCAACATATGAAGAAGACCCTCGGCAAGGATTTCAAAGGGACGCTATTCCTGGAAAAGCCCGGACAGTAAAGCATTGAACAGGATATAAGAGTTAGCGGGATAAGAATCAAGACAAAGGCTTTGACACACCTGGATGCCTCCCGTAGTACGGGATAAACTTTCAAGCCGGGCATGACATAACTATATCTGATCCGTAAATTCAAGTCCTGGCAACAAAATCTACGAAGATGAAATCAGTGTCAAAAAAAATCCCCGCCATAAAGCATTGAAACTTTAAGGCAGGGATTACTATTCAAATATTATCCTGTTTATATAAAGACTAATTCCCGTTCTTATTCTGGAGGTATTTAAAGAAGTCGCCCTTCGTGGATAATACGAGCCAGTCCTTCTCGGACAGGGTGGAATTATATGTCTCCATCGTCTTCAAAAAGCTGTAGAACTCCCTGGAATCACTGCTCTGGTTATATGCCTTGGCATAGATGGAGGTCGCCTCGGCATCGGCCTTACCCTTGATCTCCTGGGCCGTCCGGTAGGCCCCTGACTGGATCTTTTTAAGCTCCCTGTCCTTGTTACCGAGGATCTTGGATGCCTCTCCCTGCCCTTCCGAGCGGAACTTGTCTGCTATACGCTTACGCTCCGTAATCATCCTCTCAAAAATCTTTCTCTGGACCTCCTCCACATAGTTGATCCTTTTAAGTTTCAAGTCAAGAAGTTCAATACCCAGCTCCAGCGTTCTAGGGGCCGACGAAGCGATTATTTCCTTCACAATCTTTTCACGGCCATATTCAATCTCCTGAAGAGTGCCCGTAGCCTCGTTGGCGCTGAAATCGCCCGATGACGCATACTTACGGTTTGAAGTACGAACTATTTCAACAAGGTTATGCATTGCGATGGCGTTCCTCGTCTCTCCATCAAGTATATCATCGAGGCGTGACTGAGCCCCTCTTTCATCCCTTACGCGCTGGAAGAAAAGGAGCGGGTTTACTATTCTCCATCTGGCGTATGTGTCTACCCAGATAAAGCGTTTTTCCTTCGTCTGGATCTGGTTTGGAGACCCGTCCCATTCGAGAAAACGTTTGTCAAAATAGTTCGCCTCTTCAACAAAAGGCGCCTTAAAGTGAATACCCGGCTTGGTTATAGGTTTACGCACAGGCTTTCCCAGCTGGGTAATAATAACCTGTTCACTTTCTGTGACTACAAATGCAGACATGTAAAGACCTGCCGCTGCTAGGCCGATGACGACTATTAATGTTACTATTTTATTCATTATTTCTTCCCTCCCTGATCAAATTGAAACAGGGGTAAAATCCCCGTAGCCGCTTCATCGGTAATCAGTTTCCTTCCAACCTTTTGAAGGGCTTCGTTCATGGTCTCCAGATAGATACGCTGACGCGTAACCTCTTTGGCCTTCATATATTCAGCAAATACGGCCTTGAAGTTGGCCGCTTCACCCTTCGCCTTGTTGACCCGCTCAAGGGCATATCCCCTTGCCTCTTCAATCGTTCTTTCCGCCTCGCCTTTTGCCTTGGGAACGACCTTGTTATATTCCGACATGGCCTGGTTTATCATCTTCTCTTTTTCCTGCTGCGCCTCGTTGACTTCGTTAAAGGCCGGTTTTACCAACTCAGGCGGATTAACGTCCTGAAGAACGACCTGCTCAACCTTGATGCCCATCTCGTACTTGTCGGCCAGTTCCTGAAGTTTTATTTCGACTACAGTGGCTATTTCCTCACGACCTATGGTAAGGACTTCATCGACGGTCCTGTCCCCGACAACGCCGCGCATGATAGCTTCATTCATATCACGAAAGGTCTTTTCCGCGTTCCTTACCCTGAAGAGAAATTGGTAGGGGTCCTTGATACGAAACTGAACTATCCACTGCACCTCTGCCGCATTCAGGTCGCCCGTAAGCATAAGGGATTCGTCTTTCCTGTTTTTGGAATCGTACTTGGTCCTCACTCCGGGCTGTGACGTCCTGAAGCCGAACTCAAGCTTGAGCTGCCTTTCGACAGGCACCTTGTATATCCTCTCCAGACCGAAAGGGAGCTTGAAATTGGGTCCTGGATTGGCGATACGGTTGTATTCTCCAAACCTCAGCACCACGCCCACCTCTTCCGGCTGAATCGTAAAGAAGGACGTATACCCTGTAAGCAACACAAATAAAATCAAAACTATGGGGACCATCCCCTTGAAGCTTGGCGCTTCGCCTGATGATGGTTTCTTTTCAGCGCCACCGCCACCACCGCCTCCTCCAAAGAACTTCTTTTTCAGATTCTCCAAGCCCTTCCTTATGAGCTCATCGATGTCGATCTCCGGCGGCTTTCCGCCCTGTTGATTATCCCATGACATTAATTATTTCCTCCTGATTTATGAAAAATAAGTCTAGCAGAGAAGATATTATTTAGCAAGGACATCAGGTTTCCAGTGCAGCTATTAGTTCGCTGAAATGCTGGACAGATTCTTCAATCATATACCTTTCAATCCCTTCCACCACATCAATTGCTGCGGTGGGATTAATAAAGCTTGCAGTCCCTATCTGGACGGCTGACGCCCCGGCGAGAACAAACTCCATTGCATCTTCTGCACTCATTATGCCGCCTATCCCTATTATCGGAATATTCACCGCCTTTGACGCCTCCCAAGCCATCCTTACCGCAACAGGTCTTATGGCGGGACCGGACAGTCCTCCCGTCACGTTGGCAAGCCTTGGCCTTCGCGTCCTTATATCTATGCTCATGCCTGTAAGAGTATTGATCAGCGATATGGCATCGGCCCCGGCATCCTCTACGGCCCTGGCCATGAGGCCGATATCGGTGACATTGGGAGAAAGTTTTACAATAAGCGGAAGAGATGTGCAGCCCTTTATATCACTTACAAGCTTACTTGCAACAGTCGGGTCTGTACCGAAGACTATACCGCCGGCCTTGACGTTAGGACAGGATATATTCACCTCAAGGGCATGAACCCCTTCAGCCTCATCCAGTTTACGGCTTAACTCAAGATATTCCTCAGCCGTATTGCCGAAAAAATTTACAATTACTGTCGCATTTTTCTCTTTAAGCTTAGGCATTTTATGCTCCAGGAAGGCGTCTATCCCTATGTTTTGAAGACCAATGGCATTGAGCATTCCAGCCGGGGTTTCAACCACCCTTGGTGGCGGATTTCCCGCCTTCGGTTGAAGAGAAAGACCCTTTACTACGACGGCTCCAAGACGACCTATATCGAAGAAAGGTTCAAACTCGAGGCCATAACCGAATGTACCGGAGGCGGTCATAACCGGGTTTTTAAGTTTAAGTCCTGCTATCTCGACTGAAAGATCAGGTTTTACTCCCATATTATCTCCCTTGCGTCAAATACGGGCCCTTCGGCACATACACGGCTGTAATCCGTCTCATCAGGCCTGTCGATTGAGCATGTCTTCAGAACGCAGCCGAGGCAGACACCGAAACCGCAGGCCATAACCGCTTCAAGAGAAAGCTGGCATGCAATGCCGCTTTCAATGGCTATTTCCCCCACCCTTTTCAGCATAGGGCCGGGGCCGCAGGAATAGATGACGGAAGGCGCGCGCCCACCAGAGATCATCTCCTCCAGAATCCCCGTCACATACCCTTTAAAGCCTTCTGAGCCGTCCTCTGTTGCGGCAAGCGCCTTCAAACCTATCTTCTTAAACTCTTCTACAAAGAGAAGGTCACTTGCGCTCCTTCCTCCGATAATGACTTCGGGCTTTTTCCCATTTTTGACCAAGGCTGCTGCAAGCATGAAAAGCGGCGGAACCCCTACCCCGCCTGCAATCAAAAGCGGGGCTTCACCGGCCAAAGCCACATCAAAGCCTCTGCCTAAAGGGCCGAGTATGTCCAGCTCCAACCCTTCCGGGATATCGGAAAGAATCTTCGTGCCGGGCCCGACAACGCGGTATAAAATAGTAAAGCTGCCGCGATCTTTATTCATACTGCAAATCCCGAAGGGTCGCCTGAGAACGGGAGTAATCCCTTCACTCACCCTTATCATTACGAACTGACCCGGACGCGCCCTTGAAAGATCAAATGGCGCCGCAAGCTCCATAAGGAAATGATCGGGGGCGATCTCCCTGTTTGACAGGACCTTACCCGGCCCGTTATCGTAATCTATAGTCCTTTCAGACATAACTAAAACCTAAGTCCCATAACTATCGCATCCTCACCATCTTTATAATACTTCCTGCGCTCCCCTATCTCGGCAAAGCCGAGGGCCTTGTATAGGGATATGCCTGCCTTATTGCCTCTTCTCACCTCAAGAAAGGCGTGCCTGGCTCCGTCTACGGCTGCTCGCTTTAATGCCGACCTGATCAAGACCCGTCCCATACCATGCCTCCTTAATCTTTCATCTACGGCAAGATCAAGGATCTGCATCTCATCGGCCGCTATCCAGTAAACAATATAGGCGGCAACACTCCTATCAGAACGTGATTTTCCCCTTACAACAAGATTAAAGGAATGCGGATTTTGAAGCTCTTTCTTAAAGAGGTCGATCGACCAGGGATCAGAAAATGAGACTTTTTCTATTTCAAAGACCTCATCAAGATCATCGGTGGTCATATCATCAATTATAAAGTCATCATCCATCCATTCAATTCCGCGCTGCAGATTCAATCTGACCTGGAAGAATCTACAATAATGCAGGAATAAAGTAAAGGGTACTTTGAGCAGCCCCCGGGGATAATCTAATCACATGGATAGGTTTCTTGAAGGGCCTCCAGCAATATTTCTGATTCGGACAGATTTGCCCGGGGCGGGTGCTTCTTTACATATTTGGCATACATCCTTCCGATATCGCCGTTAGTGACTATTGCCGGTTTGCAATAGAGCGGCTTAATCTTTTTTTCAAGAACCAATGCCGAGTGAGTTTGGGTGACTCCGCTTATAAAGGCGACACATGAGATAGTAATCGCCTTGATTTCTGTAGGAAGAGTGTCCTCATCTATTTCCAGGTTACTGCAGAAACCTAAAAAACTGACCCCTCCAGCGACCGCATAAGTTGAAGACATACAAATCAGGAAAGCCAGGACCAAAGATATCTTTTTCATAGTTTTTCCTCTTTTAAGATTATTTAAGTTAGAAGAAACTCCTGCACAAACAACGACTGATTTTACACGATTAACAATGAGAAATCGAGAAAGGTTTTAAACTTTTAAAAAAACCACAGGTTTAAAAAAGCTTGTCAAATTCTTTTAAAAAGCCGCCTGATCTTCGGACTATTTTAATATTTAGTTTTACATTATATCTATTAATCCGCGCCCTTTCGCCTCATAGCATCAAAGGTTTTTTCAATGCTGTGCCGGAGGATGACCAAAGCGGCGCCGTAAGCAAGGAGGAAATGAAGCCGGTCAAACAGCGCCTGACCCTCTTTTCCATAAAGAGCAATTGGTGGTATATAAAAGAGGCCGAACAGGGATATCCCGTCGCCCTTTGCCGTTGCGAAGCTGTAACCCGTAAACGCAACAAGCAGTATCAGTATGTTTATAAACAGGTGGTTCGCCCCGTAGGCGCTTTTTTTAAGTGACCTCATAAAGGGCAAAGGCCCTGGCGTCCACTTTGAAAGCTTTTCGGTAAGGCGGACAATAACCAGGGCCATGATCAGCATGCCTATGGATTTGTGCAGGTCGGGCGCGGCGTGATACCAGCGGTGATAAAAATCAAGGCGCGTCATATACCAGCCAAGACCGAGCTGGCACAGGATAAGCGCCGCCAATATAAGGGTATAATACTGCCAGAAGGGTGAACTGCTGCTCCTGGCTGATATAAGCGCCATCAAAATCCAAATACCATATCTATTTTCTTATTCCTTCGATACCGAGTTCAAAATCCATGACCTTGCTGGAAGGGCCGAGGTTATAGCCTATGCCAAAATCATTGCGGTCAATCTTGGTCGTGCCTATAAATCCGGCGCGATATCCGCCCCAGGGGTCTTTCCCCTCCCCCACCTTTTTAACGTCTATAACAATCTCCTTAGTTACCCCGTGCAGAGTGAGGTCGCCCACCAGTTTCACTCCATCAAAGCTCTTACTTTTAAATGCCGCCTTGGGGAATTTGTCTACATCTAAAAAGTCACTGCTCCTCAGGTGTTTGTCCCGCTCGGCATGATTGGAATCTATGCTGGCCGTGCCTATTTCAACACTGAAGCTGCTCTTTGCAGTTTTGGCCTCATCGTAAATAAAATCACCCTTGATATCGTTAAAGCGGCCATAGAGCCAGCTGTAACCGAGGTGCTGGATACGAAACTCCACAAAGGAATGTGCCGGATCGATAGTATAATCAGCAGCCCCAGCAGATAGTGACAACGCAAAGAAGACACAGACAGATATAAAAACTCCTCTTGTATATTTATTCATTTCATCCTCCATTGATTAAATTTATCATATTCTTTTAATGAGATTGAGCCGGTAAAGATGCTTTTTTAAATATATTAGAAAATTTTCAAAGAAACAAATTTTACAATTATATCACATCAAACAAGACAGGAGAGAAAACAATGGGGGGAATACTCTTTTTTTGGTTCTTTCGTATTTTAGTTGAAAGCGTATTTTTTACCACAGAAACACGGAGACACAGAGAAAAGACAACAAATGTTTTTTATAGACAAAGCAAGATAAATACCTTAAACAATAGAGATATTCGGATGCTCCTGTATATAATGTCAAGGAGGAAGAGCGTAGGGCCGCTTTATTCCTCTTTATCCAGGTAGACCCTTGGTACCCTCTGACTGATTCCACACATAACCTCATAAGGGATGGTGCCCACTGCCTCGGCAAACTCGTCTATGCTAATGACATCTGTCCCCTCTCCTCCAAAGAGGTATACCTCATCGCCATTTTGAGCGCCCTTTATGCCGGTAACGTCAAGCATAGTCATATCCATGCAGACCTTTCCTGCTACGCCTGCCCTTTTTCCCCTTACAAGCGCCACTCCCTTGTTTGAAAGCTCGCGCCTGTAACCATCGGCATAGCCAACCGGAATAACTGCAATCCTTTGCCTTGCCGATGTTATATATGTCCGGCCATAGCTAAGGCCGAAACCTTCATCAACATCTTTAAGATCTATGATTTTGGTCTTAAACGACATTACCCCTTTAAGCCCCTCTATCCTTTCAACGAGGGGTGATGGGTAAGAGCCGTAGAGCATGATTCCCGGTCTTACAAGATTGAATATGGAATCAGGAAAGTTTAATATTGCCGCGCTGTTTGCCGTATGTATGAGGGGGATATGAAAACCGAGAGATTCAATTCCGGCTATGCACTCCTTGAACCTTTCTATCTGAAGTCTGGTAAAGGCGGCCTCTTCAGAACCTGGAGTAAAATCGGCGCAAGAAAAATGCGTCGCCACTCCCTCAAGCTCTATGTTTTCCATGGCCCCTATCTCACTGAAAAAGCCCTTCACCTCTTCGGGCTGAATCCCCAGCCTTCCCATTCCAGTATCTATCTTTACATGCACCTTTCTGCTTATCCCCCGTCGCCGCCCCTCTTCTTCAATCCTCCTCATACTCTCCAGAGAAAAAACCATGGGGGTCAGGTCATAGTCAAAGATAGCGCCCTCCTGACCATCCAAAATGCCACCGAGTATGATGATCGGAGTCTTTATGCCGTCAGATCTTAGGCGCAAAGCCTCTTCCAGTATGGCCACGGCAAAAAAATCTACATTCTCGTCCTCAAGCAGTTTTGCTACCTCGGTGGCTCCGTGACCATAGGCATCGGCCTTTACAACAGCCATGATTTTGCATGCATTGCCGGCTTTCCGGCGCAAGATAAAAAGGTTATTCCTCAAGGCGGCAAGGTCTATCTCGCATACTGTAGGTCTGATAGGATAAGAAGGCTCTTTAATAATATTCATTTTAAAAATACGGTTAGTTCTACGGGCGACAAGGGGGTCCACAAAAAGACCCGCTGCCTACTTTAAATTAATATGATAATCTTCCATATGAAGTGATGATACGGGCTTAATGAGTATGGCCGTAGCGCATTTCTTTTCCAGTTCTTCAATATCTATAAAGAGTGAGTCAAGGAGTATGTCAGATATCTCAGGATGAACCTGGACTATTACCTCTTCTGCCTTCATTGCAAGGGACTCCTTCTCTATGCACCTCAGGATATCGAGGGATATGCTCTCCTTTGATTTCAGATAGCCCCTTCCTTCACAATATTCGCAAGGCTTGCACATGACCTTTACTATATTATTCCTGATCCTCTTTCTAGTCATCTCCAAGAGTCCAAGATCGGATATCTCCGTCAATCTGGTAACAGACCGGTCTTTCTTAAGCGCCTCTTCCAGGGTGTTATAAACCTTGTCCTTATCCTCCTGCCTCATCATATCGATGAAGTCTATGATGATTATGCCGCCGATATTTCTCAGCCTCAGCTGGTAGGCAACCTCCCTTGCAGACTCTAAATTCGTCTTAAGGATCGTATCTTCAAGGTTCTTTTTCCCGGTAAACTTCCCCGTATTTACATCAATGACGGTGAGCGCCTCCGTCGTTTCGATAATAATATATCCACCAGATTTGAGCCAGACCTTTTCACCCAGTATATCGTCAATCTCAATCTCTATGTCATAGTGATCAAAAATAGGCTCGCTTTGCTCATAGAGAGTCACCTTACCCTTCATACTGATCATGAAATCCTTCATAAAGGACATGATCTTTTCATAACCTTCAGGGGAATCTATAACTACCTCTGTAATGTCGGGAGACAGCATGTCTCTTATCGCCCTTAGAGTTATATCTATATCCTGATGAACCAGCGACATGGGACGGGCCTTTTTTTCCTTTAACTTAACGCTATCCCACATCTTAAGCAGCGATTTCATGTCGGACTTGAGTTCGCCCTCGTCAGCGTCCATACTGGCCGTCCTGATTATAAACCCCTCCCCTTCAGGAATATTTGAGGCAACAATATTCTTAAGGCGCTGCCTTTCAGCCTCATTCTCTATCTTTCTTGAAATCCCGACATGCCCGGCCCCGGGCATATATACAAGATACCTGCCGGGAAGAGATATATAAGAGGTGACTCTCGCCCCTTTCGTTCCGATCGGCTCCTTTGTAACCTGAACCAATATCTCCTGTCCCTCGACAAGTAATTCATCTATGGGCGCGTATCTTTCTTCCGCCCTCTCATGGGGCGGTTTATACACAGTCGATATACCCGGCAAATCTTCTATTGAATCACTTACCCTGTCTCCGATTGATTCTCCCGGTTCACGGGAAGCGCCAAGAACATCGGCCACATACAAAAAGGCGGCCCTTTCAAGACCGATATCAACGAAGGCGGCCTGCATTCCCGGCAGAACCCTGTTGATACGCCCTTTGTATATATTGCCCAGAATAGATGAATCACTTCCCCTTTCCACATAGAATTCGGCAAGCACACCCTCTTCCAAAAGAGCAACACGCGTCTCATTCCGGGTATCATTCAATATAAGTTTCTTTTCCATGACCTAAGCGGCTGCTCCTCCCTCCTTAACATTCAGGCCCGCTGCAAATATTGTCTCTGATTTCATTATATCCAGATCTTTTTTCTGAGTTTCATCCAGATTCCATATGCCTGCAATCACCTCTGCCGGTTTGACCTTTCTGCCTCCAAGGGCCGCAATATCCATCTCAATATCACCATCTGAATTAACTTCAAGATTAGTTAGCTCCTTTTTCAGATCGATCTTTTTTTCACCCTTCTTTGTTCTTTTAACGATGATCCACTCTTTGGCCTCAATAAACCTGGCAAGCACTTCATCAACAGATTCAGCAGGAATAAGGTTAGAGTCAGCCTTGACGACATATACTTCCGTCTCGACACTGTTAGTGATAGACGAACTATTTAAAGGTATAACAAAGGCGTCCTTGATTGCACAAATTGAAGGGGCCTTCCCCCTGATGCTCTCCATAAAATCCTCAGCGCTTATATTGCCTTCAATTTCGATATCGAAATATTCAGCATGACTTTCTGTGCCAAGGGGTATGGGAGAGCCAAAAGATATCTTGGGTGAAGGATGAAAACCGACTGAATAAATCAAAGGAAGCCCCGACCTTCTAAGCGCCCTCACAAGCCCTTCCATGCAGTCTATATGTCCCAAAAATCTTGCGGGTCCCTCCTTGGTATAGTTTACCCTCATCCTGGTCTTAAGGGGGCTCGTCGTCTTATTCGGTTCAGGCAGCGGAGACAGGACATCGCCTTTGAAGAGCTTGATCTTTACCGTCTTATGGTCGCACACTCCGCAGACAGAACATTTGCCATACCTGCAATCTTCCGTGAGAGCGCCAAGACCGGATCTCTTCAGTTCATCAAAGAGGAAAGACTTGTCGACGCCTGTATTGACGAGATCCCATGGAAGAATCTCATCATGAGCTCTTTCCCTTAAATAGTCCGGGATTTTAATGCCTGCCTCGGCAAAGGCCTCTTCCCAATGAGAGGCCTTTAGTTGATCGCCCCAGCTGTCAAACCTGCAACCCTTTTTAAAGGCTCCAAGTATAGCCTTGCCGACCCTTCTGTCCCCCCTTGAAAAAACGCCCTCAAGAACACTCATAAAGGGGTCTTGCCACTTCAGAGATATCCCCCTGTCTCTAAGCGTAGTTCTAAGGTATGAAAGCTTTTCAGCCGTCTCGGATGCAGTGTCCTGTTTAGCCCATTGAAAGGGCGTATGGGCCTTGGGAACGAAGGCGGAGATACTAACCGTTACCTGCCTCATTGCGCCTGTTGACCTGCCTGTTTTAAGTATGGCCCTTGAAAGATCAATAATACCATCAAGATCGTCCCTTGTCTCTGAGGGGAGGCCTATCATGAAGTATAGCTTTACCGATTTACATCCCGCCCTGGACATCTCTGTAACCGTATCCATTATCTGCGCTTCCGTAACCCCTTTATTGATGAGGTCTCTCATCCTCTGCGTCCCCGCCTCAGGCGCTATGGTAAAGCTGTTTGCTCTCATCTTCTTCATCTCTCCCATTATGGAGGGGGTTATGGTATCTACCCTTAATGAAGGAAAGGAGAGGTTAACGTTCTTCTTTTTATATCTGGATGCAAGATCGGGAAGGAGGCCTTCAAGACATGAATAGTCACCGGTACTTAAGGAAAGAAGGGCCGCTTCATCAAACCCTGTCTCGCCAAGGGAGCGCTCTCCAATCTCCCTGATTTTTTCAGGAGATCTCTCCCTCACCGGAAGATATATGTAGCCCGCCTGGCAAAAATGGCAAAAACGGCTGCATCCCCTTGCTACCTCCAGAGAGATGCGGTCATGGATCGGCCTTACATTGGGCACGATAAAACTTGTGGGATAGGGGGCGCTATCTAAATCGGGAACAAGCCTTCTTTCAACCCCATCATACCCTTTTTGGGCAGGAATAATCTTTTCAATCCTGCCTCCATCTGCAAACTCAAAAGAGAAAAGCGATGGAATATATACGCCCCTTATCTTTGAGAGATCAAGGAGGAGTTCTCGCCTGCCAGTTCCATTTTCCGGCCCCTTTTGCTTCCACTTAATAAAAACATCACAGATCTCTGCAATTCCATCTTCTCCGTCACCGATTAAAAAGGCATCGATAAAATCCGACGCCGCCTCGGGATTAAATGACGATGGCCCGCCTGCCAGGACAAGCGGATCATTATCTCCCCTCTCTGATGCAAGAAGTGGCACGCCCCCGAGATCGAGCATATTAAGCATATTGGTATAGGCAAGCTCGTGCTGGAGGGAAACACCGATTATATCAAAGTCGAAAAGCGGGAGAGTGGACTCCAGAGAACAAAGAGGAATCCCTTCCTGCCTCAGCCTTTCTTCCATATCTCCCCAGACGGAGTAGACGCGCTCTGCTGCAATGTCATCCCTGTTGTTCAAGATATGATAAAGTATCTGCAGGCCTAAATTGGAGATACCTATTTCATAAAGGTCCGGAAAGGCAAGCGCCACCTTAAGCGACACCTTACTTAAGTCTTTCCTGATAGAGTTTGTCTCTCCACCGGTGTATCTTCCCGGTTTATCAACCATGGGAAGGATTTTTCTTAATCTTTCATCCATAAAACTGTTTTTCTCCATAAAATTTATAACTGCCCATCATAGCACGGACCGACATGTTTTGAACATCACTTTAAGTCAAACCCTTTGGGGAATTAGCGAATCAGAAAGTATGCTGCATGCCGACATAGGCGATGGACTCGTGGCGGGACAGATTATAGGCGTAATCAATCCGGCCCACACCCTTTACAAGCCTTTCAATAAAGATCCTAAGGCCAAGACCTGCCCCCCACTTCATATCTTCAGCCGCCATCGCATCTTCCTCAGGCCATGCGTAGGCTCCGTCCAGGAACAACACCCCTCCAAAATATTTTCCTGTCACCGGAAAACGATACTCCGAATTAAACCGGACTATCCTGTCTCCTTCATATTCACCACTCTCATATCCCCTCAGAGATGACCCGCCGCCTACACTCAGCTTTGACCCCTCGGATACCTCTCCGGTAATGAATGCCCCTTTTAGCCTGTAGGCCAGGTTTTTTCTTACGCCAATATGAATGAACTGTTTGAGATCAAGGCTATATGTAGTTGCATTGACATCGGAGCCTATAGCTTCGTTTGATTCTCCAACACTAAGATAGAGGCTGTACCCCTCATAGATATAAGAACCGAGGTTATTGACAGTATCCAGTCCGACAGAAATCCCGACAGAACTTGTGTTTATGTCCACATAGGGCTGGATCAGGCCTTCCAGGTGCTTGTATTGCTGTCTTGCATAGGAATAGCTTATACTGGCATTGATGTCGCCTTGAGACCTGCCAAGGGTCATACTGTAGGCCTCTGTACTTTCCTTATACCTGGATATCTCCTCTCCCTCTAAAAATGCCTGTTCCAGTGATTTGCCGCTGGAGAGCCTGAATGACAAGGTAGAATCTTTTCGAAGAAAATCGGGCAATTGCATCTGGATCGAGTAATCTTCCCCTATGTATTTATCGTAATCATCGGCCCACTTGCTAAGCCACTTGAATTTAAGGTAGTAAGCCCTTCCCTTGAAGTTATAATCTTCATAGCTCAAACCGGTCCTTGTTTCACCATCACTGGTTCTTACAAATATGGGAAGAGGCAGGTATGCCCATTTCTCCCTGAGCTCCACCCTGACCGTAACCTCCCCTTCAACTTCCAGTTCAATCTCCTCTATCAGGACACTGGAAAACAGCTCCGTATTCATCAGCTTCTGTCGGCTTTCGTCAATATCTTTATCCCTTATAAAATCACCTTTGCTGAATGTCAGGTCGCTTAAGATCGTCTCCTTTTTTGATCTCTCGTTGCCAAATATCTCTATTTCCCGGACCCGTCTCTTAATAGCTGAATCGGCAAAGAGCTCAGTCGTCGGAAAAGGAAAGATTGTAAGCAGAGACAATGAAATAAGAAGCGTAAAGGGGGGTGAAACCGGCTTCTTTCTTGTTAAAAAATTCAATAGCGTCATAAAGTAAGGCGGGCATTCAGGTTAAGCCTGAAGATAGCAAAAGCTCCTCCCAATAACAAGGCAAAATCAACGCTCACATAGCTTATTACAAATTGACTTTGAATCAAGCATTGCTTTAATATGATACTCCATAAAAAAACTTGAGAGGCATAAAAAATGAGAGCAGATGGAAGGCAAGGCGATGAACTGCGAAAAGTTACGGTAACGAGGGACTACCTTAAGCATCCCGAAGGGTCCGTACTGATAGAATTCGGCGACACAAAGGTAATATGCACGGCAACAGTAGATGAGGGAGTACCACCTTTTTTAAGGAATAAAGGGATTGGATGGATTACAGCTGAGTATTCCATGCTCCCAAGGGCCACCCACTCAAGAAACAGGAGGGAATCCTCAAGCGGAAAGGTTGGAGGGAGAACCCACGAGATACAGCGTTTGATAGGCCGGTCCTTAAGGTCTATCACCGACACGACAAAAATGGGCGAAAGAACAGTCTGGGTGGACTGCGACGTTATCCAGGCCGACGGCGGCACCAGGACCGCATCCATAACAGGGGCCTATATCGCGCTTTACGATGCCATGAAAACCCTCCTTGCCGACGGGTCAATTAAAGAGATGCCCCTTTTCGATTCTCTGGCCGCTGTAAGCGCCGGCATCATCGGCGGCGTCCCCTGTCTCGATCTTAACTACTCGGAAGACTCAAGCGCAGATGTGGATATGAACTTCGTCATGACAGGCTCAGGTAAATTCATTGAGATACAGGGCACGGCTGAGGAAGCCCCCTTTTCTGCAGAAGAGATGCAGGCGATGACATCGCTCGCTGTCAAAGGTATAGCCGACCTGACCGAGATCCAGAAAGAGTCTCTAGGGATATAAGTGGATATAGTCCTTGCCACAAGAAACGAGGGAAAGGTCAGGGAGTTTCTGAAACTCCTGTCTTCCCTTGACCTTAATATTCTTTCCATGAACAAGTTCCCGGAAATCGGGGATATTGATGAAAGCGGCGCCACATTTAAGGAAAATGCGCTTATAAAGGCCAAAAGGGTCTCTTCAATAACAGGCCTCATAACTATAGCCGATGACTCCGGGCTGGAGGTGGAGGCCCTTGACGGCAGGCCGGGCGTATATTCGGCAAGGTATGCGGGAGATGCGGCAAGCGACAGGGATAACTACCTGAAGCTACTTGAAGAGATGAAGGACCTTCCCGAGGCAGACAGAGGCGCGGCATTTGTCTGCACCATAGCCTCCTGCGCCCCTTCGGGAGAGTTTATTACAACTATTGGCAGGTGCAAAGGGGTAATCGCATCAGCCCCTGATGGCGAAGGCGGGTTCGGATATGACCCCGTATTTTACCTGCCCGATTTTGCCTGTACCATGGCCTCACTCCCAAGTGGAAAGAAGAACAAAATCAGCCACAGGGGAAAGGCTGTTGAGGAATTAAAAAAGATCCTTCCCGCGTTTCTCGACAAAGCGCTTATTGCTATCGAGTAGGATGAGGGGTCGCCCCCTCAGTCCTCTCACACCACCCGGCATACTGTGATATAGGGGTCAAGTCTTTACAGGCTGTCCGAGAACTCCCCCAGACTTAACTCGTACAGGAAGAAAATGCGCTCAACTTTGGCCGTTATTATGCTATAATGAGGCCCATGAAACAAGTTCTAACTGC
>JAVVFD010000030.1:14719-21919 GCA_032250935.1 bacterium | reverse complement strand
CGGGATTCCCCTTACCGGGTCTATAGAGGACTTTCACCTCCAAGAGATTGCGCCCTGCCGGGCGCACATAAAAAAAGCTGCAATCCGCAGCTTGATTAAACTAAATAATTTTAACACTGATTTACACAGATTTTTTATGATATGTATAAATTTTAATGGGCGTATCGAAGTTAACCTTAAGGGTATCTCTATAAATATGTCATGCCCGGCTTGATCCGGCATCCAGATGTTTGATATGACTGGACCCCCGCTGGAGTTTATCCCGTACTTGATACGGGGCGGGAATGACGAAATCATGATTATTAGAGGTAGCCTTAATTTATCAGTGTTAATCTGTGCTCAATAAAAGATACAGGCTTTCTATAGTTCTTCTGCTAGCCTCGGGGCGGCTATCCTGGCCAGATAACGCCCTTTGCCCAAATTCCCGCCCGGCTGCATGGCAATGGCGATGAAATATTCATCGTTAATCAATCTTATTAAAAAAGTAAGGCTGCCCGACCTTACCGTAAGCTCTTCAAGCTCACCCATTTCAAGCACTTCAGACGCCTTTTTGATTTCGTTGAGAACGGCGGTATATTCGACCGAAAGTAACTGAATATCGGCAGGGTCTTCGGTACTTAACGACTCGGCAAGAGCGATCCCGTCGTTTGCCATTATGACCGCTGCGCGAGTGCCGCTTACATTTTCTACTATATTATTAACGGTTTCGTTAAAATCCATATCAGGCAAGACCCCTTACTCTATTTATATTCACAAGCCAGTTTTCAAGCCTGACGATCTGGTCTGATATTGAGCTGCCCCCGATTTTGGCGGCAGCGGCAATCGGCTGAGCCGGAGCCTCTACTTGAAGCTCATTAGCGGTATTCACCTGAAGGGCCGGTTCAACTGCGGGAGCGGCAACAGGCTCAACAGGCGGAGCAACAAGCTGCTCCGTCTCTCCCCGCATCCCGGCCTCAAGCTTTTGTATCTTCTCCACAGCTGCAGAATTAGAGGGATCAAGCTCCAGTATCGCCTTGTAGATATCTATCGCCTTTTCAGGGTAGCCCTGCTTGATGTATAGCTCGGCTATGGTGTTTGTGGTTATTTCCATTGATTATCTGCTCTTTCCAAGCTGTTAAAAGCGGCATTAAACCTGAACTGGCTAAAACATAATATAAACATGGCTGCTTTGTCAATCATGATGATGGAAGGCTGTTCGTTACAGTAATATCAGAAACTGCGCTGTCTACAACGATATCCGCAAAAACCTGTACCTTCAAATCGGTCTGCGAAGGATAGGTGTTAAAGTACTGGCCTCCATAGACCCAGACCACAACGAGAACGCTGCCATCTTCACCTGTTTTTACCAGATCTATAGAAGTCAGCGAATTCTGGAATATCGCATAAGGAGAGCTCGTCTGCAGATTAATACCAATTCCGTTCATAGGGTTTCCACTCGCATCAAGAACTCTTATCCTGTATTCAACAAACCAGGTATCAGTCGGATCAACAACCTCCATTGCAGAAACAGCCGCTCCCATTTCAACGGTCGATCTCCATGGCGCCATTACGGCATCTGAAACGGAGTCGGACTTCTGCTCGCAACCGCTTGTAAAAAATAACAGGGATAATGCGATCCACATTATAAGCCCTTTGCTGTCTTTCATGTATATATTACCTCCTGAATAAAATAAAAAGCTTTACGCATTTACATTTTCTCCTTTATACCTTGTAAATCATCAGCCAAGCGACACATCGACAGAGCTTATCACCAGCGGGCTTTGTGTGGCAGACGAAGATTCATATACAACCGTTGATCCTGAAAAAGATATTGTCGTCGTAGTCTGTGTACCGGCGCCGGATGTATTGGTAAAATTAATGCTGCAAAGCTTGCCAGGCCCAGTTACAGAGCCGCCGGAATCTTCCAGCAATATATACAGACCCTGATTCGGGTCACTATTTTTAAAACTTGCGCTGACAATAGTATCGAACAAACCCGATGTGATATCCACGGTAGGGATAGTCGTCATAAGACTCGGCTGAAAGGTGACTATTATCTGTGCATATCTAATCGGCACATCAATGTCGGAATTAACAAGGATGTTGAATGTGGCAGGATTGGCGGCAACAACCCCGGCTGGCCCGGTCGCAGTTCCTCCTCCACTTCCAATTGTGGGCGCAACAATATTGAGAGCAGAAGGCCCACCACCGCCACCGCATGCAGACATGACCAGAACAATAACTATAAGTATACAATTTTTCATTTTCATAATATCACCTCTGAATATATCCGATTATGGGCCTGTAAATCCGAAATACTGCCGCAGTATAATCAGATCGCCGAGATCAATGAATCCGTCGCCATTGAGGTCGGACTCAGGATTCCAACTCGGACCGGTTGAATCATTAGCATAAGCGAGCCCCAGGAGGGTCAAGTCATTTCCGCCCACAATATTGTCATGATCTATGTCTGCAATGTTCCATTGTGGCCAGCCCATTACTTCAGTCGAGGCAGGACTTTCAAGGCCAAGTGAATTGATGGCAGTGACGACAAAATAGTATTGGTTCAGGTTGCTAAGACTGAATATATCCTTCGTAATCGTCGCCCCGGCCCCTGAAAGCACATTGGCTACAGGAATCGTCACTCCGGGCACATAGAAACCAGGAGCAGTGGACTGGTAAATATTATAACTAGATACATTTGCCTCGCTGTTTTCATTCCAGGTCAAATTCACCTGCTGGTTGCCTTCTATAAGCACAAGTCCTGTCGGCGCAACTGGCGCATCACCTGAATCTGCGTTGACCTCGGTCGATGCCGCACTCAGCAGAGCCGAGTTGTCGACTGTCTTGACGACAAAATAGTATGTTCCACTTGCAAGTCCGGTCACGTTGAAGAAGGTCGTTCCGTCAGGAATGAGACTTGCGTTGCTTGGAGCAACAGCTGTGGAATCGAAGCCTGCAGCCGTACCCATGTATACGTTATATCCTGCACGGTCAGTCAATGGCGATCCGTCGCTGTTTAATGTAGGAGTTGACCAGTTAAGGAATATCTGGCCAGCTCCCGAGGTAGCCGTCACCCCATGAGGCGGGTCAGGTATAGCTTCAGGAACTGCGCTCACAACAGGCGCCGGCAGGCTCTCCAGAGGGACCGTGTCTACAGCCGTCATAACAAAGTACCATGTTACGCCGTTTATAGCTGGCGCGGTGTATGACGTTGTGCCCACAGGAATGAGCGTGCCGCCGTTTAGCGGGGTCACACCCGTAGAATAGAACCCGAAAGTAGTACCCATAAAGACATTATAACCATCGAGGTCAGACTCGGTATTGGCAGACCAGTTAAGGAAAACAACTGAATCACCAGCTGTAGCCGTAAATCCGCTTGGAATTGCAGGGGCAACCTCGCTGCTCGGGATAACCGTTACCTCAGAAGAGTATGGACTCTTATTACCCGTAGTGTCAACAGCCTCAAGCACGTAGTAATAGGTGCTGCCGTTGGTCAGACCAGTATGAGTAATTGAGGTCGTAGCAATCGATCCTATAACCTGGGTATAAGGTCCACCGGAAGAGAGACTCATTTTTAGATTGTACCCTGCAACATCCGGTTCAGCGTTTGCATTCCATGCAAACAACGCCTCCGTGTTACCGGGCTGCCCAACAAACCCTGTCGGCGCTGCCGGCGGGACATTATCAATCGTCCTGAATGTCCATTGAGTATTGGTAAGCGGGTTGCCTGCGACATCTGTTATGGCGGTGGTGAGAGTCACCGTCACATCCTCGTCATTGGAAAAACTGACGTAAGGATAGAAGGTAACTTTATTGAGCGTCGTATCATAGATGATGAAGCCTGTGTGGGAACCTGACAAAGATCCCACTACAGTAAATGTAGTGCCAGAGACGATTGTAGCCTTATCCATGGGTTCGTTAAATGCAACGGCTAAGGAGGCGCTTCTGGCCACGCCTATCGTTAATGGAGCAGGGTTCTGAGAAACGACCTGCGGCGGTGTATTATCAGGATCGATTGTAAGCGGACTCGACGAAACAGATAGATTTCCTATATCTACCGTAATAGGCGGATTTCCGTCCTTGGTGCCGGCAGTCAGGGTAGTGGTGATAAATCCACCCGATGTCAGCACCGGGTTGCTGATCGCTCCGCCATTCGGGAACTTCCCGTAACTGGAACTCACAACGCTGAATGTGGCCATCATCCCATCCTTAACAGGCTGACCGATTGTATCCTGAATATATGCAATAATAGTTGTCGTGTCAGTCCCGTTGGCCTCGATGAGGTTTGGAGTAGCCAGGATGCCGACAGTTACGGGAGGACCAGGGCTGAATGACATGGTGTTTGTGCCTGTTATAGCCTCCGAGACTGCTGTAATATTGACAATAGGCGTATAAGCAGTCGTCGACGTTATCGTAACAGTAGCTAGACCCCCGCCCGTAGTCTGCACAAGACCGGTTGGCGGGTTCAGAGTGCCAGCGTCAACGGTAAACTGAACATTTAGTCCATCGACAACGGCATTGCCGTACTGATCGGAAATATAAGCCGTTAAGGTCGTCGTTGTCGTTCCATCAGCAGGAATTGTCGAATCCAAAGCCCAAACGGCAACCTCTGCGGGGGGTTCAATAAACTCTACAACCACGGTATTACTCACTGTCCCGGCAGTTGCCGTGATTGTTGCAGTTCCAAGCGTTGGTGCAGAGACAGTAGTTGTAGCCAAACCGCTTGCTGTGAGCGAAGTCGCCGACCCGAAGACAGTATCCACTTTATTAGATGTAAACACGACGGGAGTACCATCAGGCACATTGTTGCTAAACAGGTCCTTTACAGTAGCTGTCAGGGTAGCCGTTGATGCAGTCGATACCTTAAGCTTGTCACTCACTACGGATATCGAGGCCGGAACTCCGGCTCCACTAATCTCGGTAGAGAATGTATAAATAAGTGGGTTGAGAGGATTTGGCTTGTTATCCGTAATTAAGTTTGTAAGTTCAACTGTCACCACGACTCCGTCTCCGAAATCAGAAGCAGGATTAAAAGTAGCCGTAGCTTTCTTTGTAACAGGATTATAAACATACGTTATAGCTCCAGCTACTGGCACACCTGCAACGCTGACTTTAAAGTTGCTTGTAGTAAGCGTGGTCTGATCTATCGGCTCATTGAATTCCACAACCACATTAGTTCCTTTGGCTACCCCCGTCTCGCCGTCAATCGGAGATACAGGAGACGCCGTAGGGCTGATAAGGTCATCATTGAGCAGAAGGCCATTGTATATATCCGAATATTGTCCTATTGTGCCGGTAATTATCGGTGTTCCGCCCGTATTACCAGCGGTCATGGTGACGGAGGCGATACCATTGGCAGTCGGTACGGGATTACTAACCCTGGTGCCGTTCGGGAATGTGCCATAAATGGAACTGTGGATAGTGAAGGTCACAAACAGGCCATCCTTAACTGTCTGGCCGCTCTGGTCGAGCACAGTGGCCGAAATAACGCTGGTATCTACAGTATTGGCAGTTATAGTTGAAGGTGACGCTCCTACAGAGATAGACGTAGGAGGCCCTGGACTGAAGGCCACTTCAGTATTGTTCGTTATACCACCGGTAGATGCCGTTATGGTTACAACAGGATTTACGACTCCATCCCTTAATATTGTATCAGAAGTTATCGTCGTGACAGCTACACCGTTTAACGTCGATACAGTACCGCTGCCCAGCTTGCCAGCCGAAGTGGAGTAATTCACAAAAAATCCGTCCGCTATGGGATAACCGTTTGCATCCTGCACCGTAGCAGTGATTGTAGTGTTGTCTATGCCATCTGCTGCTATAGCAGTTGAGCCGAGAGAAAGTGTGAGATAGACAGGAGGTTGAACGAAGGTGATATCCGTAGTCGCGATTCCGCTTCCTGTAGCTGATGTCACCGTTATCGTCGCAGTTCCCTTCTGTGATGAACGGACTGACGCCTTAGCGATTCCCCCAACCGTGGCGCCAGCGCCTGAACCTAGATCAAGCAGCGTTACAGTCGATGAGCCGAGGTCGGTCGCAAAATTGATTATCTTCCCGTCTGGAACGAGCGTTCCGTTCGTATCCTTTACAGTCGCCGTAATGATCGCAACCTCACTGTCATCGGCGCTGACCAGCGTCCTGTCTACTGCCAGTGTGATATTTGCAGGCACGCCAACCGTTATCGTCTGAACATCAAAACTGAATACATACGGCGACAGGGGATTTCCGAAGTTATCCTGTATGCCGCTGCCGAGGATGGTTATTATATTCGCTCCCTCCGTAAAGTCCGGTGGATTGATCGTCAGCGTATAGGTCGCAGCATCGTAGTTCGTTATCATTGACAGCGGAGCTGTCGTCGTTGAATTCTCAAAGACCCGTATATTAGTCGCATTCAATGTAGCTGAGTCTATAGGCTCGTTAAATTTGACCGTTATATCTGAATTAAACGGCACATCTATTGCCTGATCCGATGGAGACGTGCCGGATATGGCAGGACTTGTACTGTCGGCAACCAGTGAGAGACCGGAATAATCCTTAAATACCCCGCCGATCGTCGCACGGATATAAGGTTTTGCAGCCGCTATAATGCCTGCCGTGAGTGGAACTGCTGCAGCTCCGTTCACTGTTGGTACCGGATTACTTATGGCCGTACCGCTCGGGAACTTCACACCGATACTCGTCAATACGCTGAAGGTCACATTCAGACCATCCTTAACCGGTGTGCCGCTCGCATCGTAAAGGAATGCCGTCACTGTAGACGTTGAATATCCGTTCGCCTCGATTGTAGTCGGCGATGAATCTACATTGATTGATACCGGTGGACCGGGACTAAAGGCCAGTTCCGTCCAGTTGGAAACCCCGCCCGTTTCGGCAGTTATCCTTACCAGCGGAGTCGGATTGCCGTCACGCAATATCGTATCGGAATCTATTGTCGTTGTCGCTATACCGCCGGTCGTTGTTGTCGTCAGCGCGCCCAGTTTACCCGCCGTCGTTGAGAAGTTCACAAAGAACCCGTCCGCTATGGGGTAGCCGTTTGCATCCTGGACATTAACCGTTACGGTGGCCGAACTCGTGCCGTCAGCAGGTATGGCAAGATCACTCAGTGACAGTGTTACGAATACGGGAGGTTGAACGAAGGTGATATCCGTAGTCGCGATTCCGCTTCCTGTAGCTGATGTCACCGTTATCGTCGCAGTTCCCTTCTGTGATGAACGGACT
>JAVVFD010000030.1:12511-14623 GCA_032250935.1 bacterium | reverse complement strand
AGCATCGTAGTTCGTTATCATTGACAGCGGAGCTGTCGTCGTTGAATTCTCAAAGACCCGTATATTAGTCGCATTCAGTGTCGCTGAGTCTATAGGCTCGTTAAACTGGACCGTTATATCTGAATTATTAGGAACGTCTAAAGTTTTATCAACAGGTACGGTAGCGAGTACGATTGGTGAAACATTATCAGGATCTATAGTGAGTGAAATTGGAGCTGAAATAACAGAGCCAATTTGAGCAGTAAGAGTCGCTATTCCATTTTTCGTACCAACCGTTAGATCGACTGTAGCATACCCTCCAGATGTCAAAACCGGGTTACTTACTCTGTTACCGTTAGGGAAGGTACCATAACTGGAACTTATGATACTAAAAGTCACAGGCAAATTATCTTTAACAGCATTACCGCCAGTATCTTGTATGAAAGCTTCTATTGTAGATGTTGAGTATCCGTTCGCCAATATTGTAGATGGGTTAGCACTCAACTGGATTAGTGTCGGTGGCCCGGGATTAAAGGCAATAGTCGTTGTAGATGGTGTGGCTATAGCGTCTGTACTGGCCGTTATCGTTACCGTATCGGTATAGACAGTTGTAGAAAGAATCGATACCGTTACCAGGCCTCCGCCGCCGCTCGTCAACGCTGCGGCAGTCGCACCGCCAGTAGAAACAAAACTACCGTGACTCGTTAAGAAGTTCACCAAAATACCATCTTTAACCGGATACCCATACTGATCCTGCAGTGTAGCCGTAATAATTCCGGTACTGATGCCGTCAGCAGGAATTTTAATCGGATTCGCCGACAAAGTGACTTGAGCAGGCGGCTCCACAAAATCCACCCTTATGGCAGAACTTAGTATTCCGTTTATAGTCCGGGCCCTTACCTTCGTATAATCAGCCGAACCTATATTGGAACTGAACAGACTAAAGGCATAGCCGCCGGACGTAAAGGCGGAGATATTCGTGAAGGTAACGTTCACTCCGCTTACATTATCAAAGTATACCTTCGTATTATCCTGTGCGTGATTTCCATCGGCATCGAATACCTCGGCCGACAGGTTCACAAGATCTGTCCCATCCCACGCTGCGGCTGGAGAGTCACTCGCAAGATTTACGCTTGCTGCCGCCCCGGAAAAGAAGGTCACCGTAAATGGCTGACTCGATATCGTGTCAAATCCGTTCGTCCAGTACGCCTTTACATCACCGCTTCCGCTCGTTGCCTCTGATATCAACTCCACAGATGCATTCCCGTTTACTCCCGTGACTGTCGTAAAGGCAGGATTCAGAGTTCCGCCGGTAGTCTTAAAGTCTATCCTTATCCCTGATGATATTACGCCAAAGGCCGAGTTTACGTTGGCCGTTATCAGACTCGTGGCTACTCCATCTGCCGCTATCGTTGATGGTACGGCGCTTATATTTATAAAGGTCGGGATAGACCTTATCTCCAAAGGCGTTCCGGGATAATCTGTTCCCCCTATACGTGCGCTTATAGATGGCGTGCCGGAAGTCAAACCTGCCTTAAGCAATATCTCCGCACGTCCACCCGACGTATTTACAGGGTTGGAAGACTGAGTCCCATTGGGGAAAGTACCAAGATCGGTCGTAAATATTACCAGCAGGCCATCTTTTACAGGGCTGTTTCCACTGTCTCTCACTATTGCCGATACCAATGCCTCGCTTAAACCATCCGCCGCTATGGCGGGGGGATTACTGCTGTAATTCACAAGAGCCGGAGGACCTGGTATAAAGGCCATATTCACACTCGACGCTGCTATAGCGTCGGTCTTCGCCGTTACCGTTACCGATGGCTGACGCACTGTCGTTGACCTTATCGTAGTACTCGCAACACCGCCGGAGGTCAGGCCACTTGTAGTCCTGGTGCCGCTATCTACAAATACGCCATGACTCGTTGAGAAATTAACGAATATTCCGTCTGATACGGGATTGGTGTACTGGTCCTGCAGGTAGGCGTTTATTACCGTCGTACTTAATCCGTCGGCCGGTATGGCAAAATTATTCGGTAGTACAGATATCTGCGTAGGCGGCTCCACAAAATCCACCCTTATGGCAGAACTTAGTATTCCGTTTATAGTCCGGGCCCTTACCTTCGTATAATC
>JAVVFD010000030.1:0-12412 GCA_032250935.1 bacterium | reverse complement strand
AGAAGGTCACCGTAAATGGCTGACTCGATATCGTGTCAAATCCGTTCGTCCAGTACGCCTTTACATCACCGCTTCCGTTACTAGCCTCTGACGTCAACGAAACAACAGCATTTCCGTTTAATCCCGTTATTGATGCAAAGGGGGAAGCTAGTATACCACTGGTTGTTGTAAAATCAACTACAACTCCTTCTGGGATCGGGTTTGTACCAGCATCTGTCACTGTAGCTACTATAGAACTGGTTGCCAAACCATCAGCAGCGATCGTTGAGGGTATAGCTGTGATATTTATAAAGGCCGGTTTTGCTGTAAACTGAAGCGGAGTCCCAGATATATTCAAGAAGCCTATTTTAGCGTGTATCCAGGGAGTGCCGCCTACAGCCGCTGCCGTTAAAGCTACCTTTGCATCTCCTCCAACAGTCTGAATAACATTACTGGTTTTGGAGCCGTTCGAGAATTTTCCAAGATCAGTGGTAAACTGAACCAGCAGACCGTCTTTCACGGGGTCTCCGGCACTATCCTCGACAGAAGCTGTAACAACAGAAGTCGAAACCCCATCGGCAGCTATTGCTTCAGGGGAGGCTGAAATTGTTAACGAAACAGGGGGCCCTGGTTTATAGGCAAGCGTTGCTGTCCCTGATATGGGACCTGAAGAACCGGTCACTGTCACTGTATCCGTCCTTACAATCCCCGAGGTCAGCGTTACCGAGGCCTGCCCGTCAACAGTCGTTTCGGCTACTTGAGATAAGGCACCACAGTCAGCGGCAGGAGCACAGGCCAGTGAAAAATCTATTATTGTTCCGTCAACCACGGGATTGCCAAAAGCATTATTAGCGTATGCTGTTATCACCGTTTGAGATGATCCATCAGCCGGAATAGCATAATCTGTTGCGGTAAGCATTATTATGGCAACAGGATTTACGGGTGATCCTGTAACCTCATTAGAAGGAAATTTAGTTTCATTATCATAGATATCGGTTGCCGTCATTCTGTAGTAATAAGTAGTTCCGTACTCAAGGCCGTTTGAAACCGTATCCTGCCAGCTTGTGGAACTGATGTTAGTCATCGTCTTAACGAGAGATGCACCTGATGAATAGATATTGAATGTTGAATACCCAGCAAATGAAACAGTATTTCTATAAATCTTATAGGAATTAAAATCGACAACCGGGCCCACACCAGTTTCATTCTTGAACGCGGAAGACCATATAAGAAAGATTGCGTTGTCGCCATTGGTAGGATTAAGCATAGTCGGAGCTGCCGGCGCAACATTATCCTCATCTGGATTAGACGTAATAAGATTTGAAGGGGCGCTTTCATTGGCATTCACACTGGTGTCAACGGCGGTTGCAGTATAATAGTATGTGGAACCATTAACTACTGGCTTGTCTGTATAAAATTCAGTACCTACCGGTATCAGGGCTTGATTAACCTTTCCTAGAGGTCCAATTACTTTATCACCAACAAGATAGTTATATTGCAATGGAGCAGTAAGCGTTATGGAGTCTGCACCGCTCACGGAGAGCACTTCTGCCATCTCCTGCTCCGAGGATGCATTGGGACCAAAAAACAGAATACTTCCTGCGCTGATACCAGCATTACTGACAACGGAGATATTTGTAAATGCCGGAGCATCAGCCTTTAATGTAGTTTGATTAGTAGCTCTGTAAAGGTTATAGCCCGCAAGATCGATAAGGGTAGAACTGTCGCTGTTGGTGGTTGGCGCAGTCCAGGAAAGATCAACCTGCAGATCACCGTCACGAGAAATAAGTGATGTCGGTGAAGAAGGCGCTATAGTATCTATAGCAGGCGTGGCAACTACACTACTTGAATTGATACTTTCGTTGTCGCTAGTATCAATGGCTCTCACAATTAGATTATATGTTGTTCCATTGGCCAGGCCCGTAACGCTATAAGTTTCTTGTCCGGCAGGTATAAGCGAGCCGTTTCTTGGTGTTGTCGGATAAGACGGGCTTGTACTTAATTTCACATAGACATTATAACCAGCCAAGTCAGTGAGGGCCGATCCATTTGCGTTCTTTGTAGGTGGGGTCCAGCTGAGAAGCACAAGAGACTCACCGGCAATACCGTTAACAGATGTAGGTGGCAGTGGTTTGTCCGTATCCTTAATTGTAAAGGTCCAGTCATATCGGTCACCGGCAACGCCATCTTCGTTACCGTCAAGCTTATTGCCTGCCAGGTCCTTTATATTTTCCATCAATGTAACAGTAACGGATTCTTCCGAACTGAAGGCCGTATCAGGCGTAAAACTAGCCGTAAAATCCAGGCTGTTATAGTTTATTACTCCACTATGATAACGGCTTGATGTGCCGTAAACGGCGACGGTGGTGCTTACATCTGTTGACGGTGAACCGTCGACATCAAGGTTTCTAAGCGTTAAGGGGTTAATGTTCTCGCTGAATTTAAAGGTGATAGTTGAAGAGGGATCAACTCCAACCTCATAAATAGCCGGCACGAGTGAAGCGGTATCGACAGTAGGCGGATATGGGTCCTGAGTATTAAGCCATACCTCGACACCAACACCGCTTGTAATATCGTGAGCCGAGACAATATCGGGCAGACCGTCTTTATTAAAGTCAAGCACGGCAACACCGTTATAGTTACCGAAGGAGACAGGTTGCGCAACCTCAGTCCATACCTCACTAATTGGCCCTTCAGCAGAAGCGTGACTCCTTAGCCATACATTTTCCCCGCCATTAAGCCATATCCTTACTCCGGCATTACCTTTATTTGCCGAGACTATGTCTGGGTAACCATCGTTATTGAAGTCTCCTGTAGCAACGCCATAATAGGTTCCATCTGTTACAACTCCGGGATAGTAGGTGCTGAAATAGCCTTTTTCATTGTGATCATCAATAACTGTGTTGTGGAAGCCGTCTGTATACCAACTGTGAAAGGTTCCATAACCTGCAGAGTAGCCGTTGAAGATAAAATTTACATTTGGTACAACTGAATCACCAAAATAGCTGGATGGGGGATAAGTGTGCAGGGTCGAACCCGTAGTATTAAACGTAAACTGGTCACCAACAGAGATATTACTGAACGCAGTAATGGTAAAATCAACTCCTCTGTCTGGCTCGTAGTAATTATTGCCGGGCAGGGGTAAATAGGTAACTGCCTCCGTTATGGTACCATGTCTAACCTCAAATTCAGGGTTGATCCCTCCCGTAATGGCTCTTATAATCCACGTCTCGTCGACGGTCAAGGCAGGAGTGGTAAAATTAACTGTCATGCTTCCTGTACCTAGTCCACTAAAACTAACTGGCCCACTACCGGAACTTGGCACCCTTGAAGAAGCATAGGCCTCTTCATCCTCAAAACTTCCGTCCGTAGAAGTTACTGTAAAATCACCTGGTGCATTAACAGAAGGCTGCTTAGATTCAAAAGTCCAGTCCGCATTCGTCGTAGCGTAACCATTGGTGTCAACGCCGACCCTGACCGGCGTCGGTATTCCTGGAATTATGGCATCGAGGCCCCAGTAGCCTTCATATTGCCATCCTTTGCTACTGTAAATACCATAAGGCGTTGATGAAAGATGTCCCACACCAGGGTCTTCGCAGTTGTTTCCGGCAGGCGTTGCATAAGAGAGGCGCCAGTTTATGACCCCGTCTCCCTCACCATCTCCATCGCCATACCAGACATGCACGCCCCATCCACCGCTGTTGCCAGCCACGATATCCAAATTACCATCTCGGTCAAAATCGGCAACGGCTATCCCGTCATACTCGTACTTCATGCCCAGGATTTCCATTATAGGCTGACGAGGGCCGGTATGGTTCCTGCCATCGGCATAATCACTTGTTAGATTTAGGAAACCTCCTGCCCCATCTCCACGCCAGACATGAATCCTGCTGCCAAGCTGACTTGCGGCTGCAATATCGAGCCATCCGTCCTTATCAAAGTCGGCGGTTGCAACGCCCGAATATGAGGTGGCTCCAAGTTGTATCGTGCTGGCCCCGGTAAATGTGGTGCTTAAATTTTTCCATACTGTTACATCATTATCGCTTCCTGCAACCAGGTCTACATCGCCATCATTGTCTACGTCTACTCCCGTTACATAATAATAGTTCCCTGAACCTATATTTTCAGTCGGCTGCTGGTTCCACTCACCGGCACCATTACCGTACCATATATTAACGCCGCCACCACTGTTACTGGCTGCAGCAACGTCCATATTGCCGTCATTATTAAAATCGGCTGCGGTTACGCCGTAATAGATACCAGATGTAGTAATACCACTTTTCGTTGTCCTGAATGTAAAGGTAGCACCTGCAACGAAGTCAACAGTCCCGTCATAAATGGTAAAGCTGACACCTGTATCTGGCTCTGTGTAAGTCCCTGGAAGTGTATAAAGAGCACTTTCAGTAACCCCACCATGGGTTACCTGAAATGTGGGCGTATCGCCGTTTGCAGTCGTGACTGTAATTGTCCAGCTCTCAGTGAGAGTTTTGGCATCCGTTGTAATGATATTGTCAACATCAAGGGTCCCGTTCCCGATACCTGCAAAACCGCTGTATATGGCAAAACTTTTCTTCCATGAAGAATTACCATCTCCATACCAGACACGAACACCCGCCTCATTACTGGCCGCAACTACATCTGGATTTCCATCATTGTTAAAATCGGCGCTGGCAACTCCCTGGAAGCCTCCGGCTCCTACCGGATAATCGAAATCCTTCCAGCCTATATCGTTTGTGGAGCCGCTCTGCCTTCTTATTACTATCGAACCGCTTGCGCTGGCTCCAGCAACATCAAGATTCCCGTCATTATCATAATCAAACAGGGTTACTGCATTATAAACACCGGTATTCACCGGACTTGTTATAGGAATCCACACCTCCTCCTCTGAACCAAGCCAAGCGAGAATACCTCCACCGTATTGGCCGGCTACTACATCAAGAAAACCGTCATTATTTAAATCACTCAGTTTTACAGTAAGGTAGGTATCGGTTGTTGCCGGATGAATTAAAGTCGATGGATTTCTCCATGTCCCATCGGAAAGACCGTAATAAACATAGACACCCGCCTGCTCGCCTAAGCTGTTATTACCGTCATCCTGACCTGCTACAGCAACGATGTCAATGTTGCCGTCACGATTAAGATCCGCAATACGAACACCCTGCCAATTTGCCGCTGCATTGATATCAGGATTATTCTCCGGCCTAGTTTTTGAGGTCCATCCATTGTTTGTTGAATTTCTATTATAGACAAATATTTTTCCATCATCTGCGCCATCTGCAGTTTCAACAGTACTAAAGACAACATCCAGCGAGCCATCTTTATTTATATCCTTAAAATCAAGTGCTGTAGCTTTTAACGCAGTAACCGAAACTTCAAGAGTAAAAACACCCGTTCCATCATTAGTATATGACCTAGGATTTCCTGTCAAATAAGTGGCAAAAACATCCAGATCACCATCGTTATCAATATCAGCAAGTTCTAATCCAGTCCATGTTACCGCGGCTGCAACAGTAGACTTTAAACTCCAACTTGAACCGCCGCCATTATTTAGAAATGATCTCCATCCAGTCGCACTGGATGCAACAATATCCAGATCTCCATCATCATCAATATCGCCAATCGAAACATTGTTATAAGCAAGGCCTCCAACCACCGTTATGGCCGTAGAATTAAACCCCCACACCCAAGCTTCAGCGGGACAAATCCACTCAAGCTGCTGAAGCCAAACATAAACGCCGTTCGATGTTGCGGCGACAAGATCCATACGGCCGTCTCCGTTAAAGTCGCCGTGGGCGACATCGTTGAAGGAGACGCCAAGATCACTGCCGACCTCACCTACGGAGGTCCAGGTTATATCGGCTCTGGATATATTCGGGATAGCTACAAGAAAAACAAATAAAGCGCTTAATACGACAGATTTAAGCCAACCCCCTCTGTGAAAAGTATTCACATCATCCCTATGAAATAATTTCATGAATCCTCCACGGCTTACGGCATCATTGACAGTATTAATCATGTTGTAATCAAAGCCTCACAGTCCTTCGTTTGCACGTTTTCAATCGTTACACTACCCATACTCTCAGGTAAAACAAACCTGAGTTCCCCAGCAACTACCTTTTTGTCGTGCATCATAGATTTTATATATTCTGCCGCTGAATAGGCCTTATCCTCAAGGGGAAGGCCTATTTTTTTCAAAAGGGAAGAGAGTCTCTCCATCGTATTATCGCTGGAAACCCCGATCTTATGTGATAACCGAGCTGCAAATAGCATGCCTATGGCCACAGCTTCGCCATGCCTGTATTGTCTGTAATTCGTTAATGCCTCTACAGCATGTCCGAAGGTATGTCCAAAATTCAATATTGCTCTGAGCCCGCCCTCTCTTTCATCGGTCGCCACTACAGATGCCTTAATTTTACAGGAAACTTTAATTATATGTTTAATAGCAACCTCATCAAGAGAGAGTACTTTATCAGTGTTATTTTCAAGGTAAGAAAAAAGCTCCTCGCTTTTGATTATACCATACTTTACAACCTCAGCAAGGCCGGCTCTAACCTCTCTTGGATCAAGAGTGTCAAGGGTTTTAACATCGATATAAACAAACAATGGCTGATAAAAAGCCCCGATCATGTTTTTCCCCTTGGGATGATTAACAGCTGTCTTACCTCCGACACTGGAATCAACTTGAGCAAGAAGTGTAGTAGGCACCTGAACATAAGGAACCCCTCTCATGTATGTGGAAGCAACAAAGCCGGTAATATCGCCTATAACGCCGCCGCCTAAAGCAATAAGTGGAGAGTTCCTATCCATTTCAAATGATATTAATTCATCATATATTCTGCCGGCCCATTTCAGGCTTTTATACTCCTCGCCGTCTGGTATCTCAACTACCTTCACATCAACACCGGAAGAGTTCAAGCCGGATTCAATTACTTCAAGATAAAGCTTCGCGACAGTAGGATTGGTAACGATGACAACCCGTTTGCTTTGGTTAAAGATCTTTAACCTCTCTCCAAAAGAAGCTAAAATATTTGAATCTATATAGATCGGATAGCTCCGTTCTCCAAGATCTACATTTATTGTTTCCATTTAAGCCTGTCAGGTAATTTTAATTTAAGAATTTTTTCAGCAACGACATCAGGCGATATATCAGTCGTATCTATTATGACATCTGCTTGTTTATAAAACACCTGTCTTTTAAAAAGCAGTTCTTCAATCGTTCGTTTAGAATTGTCCGCTTTAAGCAAAGGCCGATGCCCTTCATCTTTAATGCGATTCAGGATGGCATCAGGTGAAGCGGTAAGAGCTACTAAAAGACCTGATTCTTTCATAATATTGAGATTGCCTTCAACTGTAACAGCGCCTCCTCCTGTAGATATGACCTGCCCTTTATTCTTGCAGATTCCCAATATCACCTTCGTTTCAATTTGTCTAAAGATCCATTCACCGTCTTCTTCAAATATAGAGTTAACGCTTTTGCCAGCTTGTTCAACAATCAACTCATCTGTGTCAACAAAAATCAAACCGGTTTTTTTTGCGAGTATCTTTCCGACTAAACTCTTGCCTGTTCCCATAAAGCCGGTCAATAGGATATTCTCTTTGCCTGTTAGTATCAATTAATTCTTATCTAAAATTGAGCGACATAGCTGATATAGGCGTCGTAGTTCCTTTTTATCTCTTCCATGGAATCTCCACCAAATTTAAGCAGAAAAACCTTGGCAATCTCAAAGGCTGCTACCGATTCTGCGATTACTGCTGCTGCCGGCACGGCGCAAACGTCAGAGCGTTCGATACTTGCCTCGAAGGCTTCTTTAGCCTCAATATCGACAGATCTAAGTGGCTTATAAAGTGTAGGAATCGGCTTCATAACAGCCCTTATTACCACATCTTCCCCGTTCGTCATCCCACCCTCAACGCCACCTGCATTATTTGTAGTCCTGTAGAATTTGGAATCTTTATAAAAAATCTCATCATGAACTTCGGAGCCGGGCATTCTGCCCTCTGCGAACCCCAGACCGATCTCTACCCCTTTTATGGCCTGAATGCTCATTATGGCGCCCGCAAGGAGAGCATCTATCTTTCTGTCACTTTGAACGTGACTACCGAGACCGGGCGGAAGACCTGAAACAATAATTTCAAAGACGCCACCTAATGAATCACCATTTTCTTTGGCATCATCAATCCTCTTTTTTATATTGTCGGTCAATCCCTTATCAGGGCACCTGACATCCGAATCCTCAGTTCTTGAAAACGTGTCCTCAAGTGACCAATCAACATCACTTCTGTTTTGATAATAGATAGATCCATTAAAAGCAGATTTTGCAGAGGCGACACCGCCTATCTCCGTTACCCAGCTATATACCTTTATTCCAAATTCTTCCAAAAATCTTCTAGCCACAGAACATGAAGCAACCCTTATCGCTGTTTCTCTGGCACTGGACCTTTCAAGAATATTTCTAACATCTCTCTGGTTATATTTGATGGCTCCCGTAAGGTCTGCGTGACCGGGTCTTGGCCTCGTGACAGGAAGAGACCTCTTATCCACCTTAGCATCATAATCAGGTATAACTGAAGAACTCATGATCTCTTCCCAGTTTGTCCAATCCTTATTTTCAATAAAAAGTGAGATAGGAGCGCCTGTTGACTTTCCATGTCTAAGCCCTGAGAGTATCTGCACAGAATCAGATTCAATCTTCATTCTTCCGCCTCTCCCATAACCTTTCTGTCTTCTCGACAATTGAAGATTAATATATGACTCTTCAAGCGATAAATTAGCGGGCATGCCTTCAACAATTGAGGTTAAAGCCTTTCCATGAGATTCTCCCGCTGTAAGATAGCGAAGCATCATTTTATATCAACCACTATTCTTGCGGTTATAAATATTAAAAGTTCGGCCCTATCTAATGTTTTATTGGTTGATCTAAATAGCCAACCGATAAGAGGAATTTTTGATAATACAGGTACGCCTGACTCACTCTCACCTTTTTTCTGAGTAAATATTCCACCGATAACAGTAGTATCACCATCATTAATCATTACACTCGTCATAGCTTCTTTTTTGGCTATACTTGGAGCACCTCCCGAGGCACGAGCAAAATCCGGTTCATTTTTTGACACATGTATATTCAATATTATACTTTTATCTTGCTTCACTTCTGGAGTCACCTTAAGCTCCAAGCTGGCATCAACAAATTCAGTCTTAGTTCCCTCTGCCGATGTCGTCACAAAGGGAATGGAAAGTCCCTGCTGTATTTTTGCCTCTTGCTTGTTGATGGTAACAATTCTAGGTTTAGAAATTATCTTGGAGACACCTTGTGATTCAAGGGCTGATAATTTCAGGTCTAATGAAATCGTGTTATCAATCGACCCAAAACTAAACCCTATAGCACCGCCAGCGCCTCCACCACTCGTACCGGTTCCAGCAGATCCTGCATTAGGAGCATTTAGGCCCCATCCACCACCTAAGCCTATTCCAGTCTGCACAGAATTAGGAAATCCATAATTAAGCGGATTCCCATGAGCAGCATCGGCAGTATATCCACTTCCCCATTGCACACCCAGATCTTTTTTATGATTAGTATCAACTTCCACAATTCTTGCCTCAATCAAAACCTGTGGAGTAGGTTTATCCAGCTCAATTATTAAGAGGCGAGCTTCATCTATAACACGTTGGACATCTCTTATTATAAGCAAGCTTGACCTTTCATCAATAGTAATAGAACCTCTATCTGTTTTAATCTTTCCAATTTTTTTAGCCATTTCGGAAACCGGCGCATGGCTGACCGGAATAATTTCTGAAGATAAATCAACAAGCTTCTCTTTAACAGCATTGGCTGCAAGGGCTTCTTCTTCTTCCTTCTTGAGCTTTGATGCTGGAGCGACTCGTATGACGTTACCCTTTTTCACCATTCCAAGACCCTTTGCATCCAAAACAATATCAAAGGCCTGATCCCAAGGCACATCATGCAATTTGACTGTCACAGTTCCTTTCACATCATCAGCCGCAATGACATTAAAACCGCTCACCTCAGCAAACAACCTTAGGACATTATTAATATCGGCATCCTTATAGTCCAGGGAAATTCTTTGCCCATTATAAACGTCATTATCTATTTCTACCTTAGCTACAGCATTTTGGTCGGGTACGGATGCGACGAGTTCCTTAGAAGCTTCTTTAGACAGCTCGACTTTAATTTCAGCTGGCGTTGACACAGGCAATTGCTCGACTTTTTCCGTTTGAATTAAAGTTGGCTCATTATCCATTTCAATCTCGATCACCGCGTCTTCGGCACGCGCCTCCATATCGACATCTCTTTCTATATCAAAATATACAGAACCGTTTTCATAGGAAGTTTTGTAAGGCATATCTTTATTTAAGGAGACAACTACTCTGGCAACTCTATCTTTATCAGAGGCATCTCTTAATTGATACGAACTGATCAAAGCAACAGGACTGTGAAATTCAGAGGTATCAAGACTTCGTTGTAAGTTTTTAGGAATGGTTGCCTTCATCAAGTCAATGGCAATCTTGTCTGATGAAAGCTTTTTAACTTTATAATCCAGCTGACCTTCTGCTGATATAATTATCCTTGATGATTCAGGCATTTGAGTAAATTTAATCGCATCAATAACAACAGTTTCTTTAGATTCTTCCACCGACTCTTTATATTCCTTAACTGACTCTTTAGCGCCTGTTGAGTCAGCAAAAATGGCTTGCTTCGGCAATTTTTCTTTTTCACCAAGAACAATAACAAGAGCATCACTATTTTTTTCAACATTGAAAACAGTCAAAGCACCAGAGGGTATGTCAAGAACCATACGCACTTTATTTGCGTGTTGGCCGATCCTTACGGCCTTAAGAAAGGTCTCGTTTACTTTTATACTCTTTCTTTTATCCGCGTTCTTAATATCAAATATATCGACAACCAACCTATCTGGCTTGCCAAGTCGAAAGGCATTGTAATTGCCTATTGAGCCGTCACCAAGGGCAACAACCTTAAGATAACCATTACCTTTCTCTACCTTGAAATCAGTAAGAGCTTTGGCCTTAGGCATATCTTTTTTCGGAGCGACAATTGTTTCTTCAACTTTTAATAATTCGGTTGACTTAGACAGAGCCTCTTGACTGGGAACTTTTTCTACGTCCGCTATTGTTTTTTCTTGATCTACATCGCCAACGCCAACCTCTAAAGTATCAACAGGTTCAAGTTGATCAGCATCAGACATGCTTTCCCATGACACGACAGGGCCAGGCACCCTGTCGATCATAACTACAATATCATTACCCTCTTTAATGACTCTATAATCCGTTAACTTCTTTAAAGCAATTTCAACACGCCCTATGTTTGATCCAGTCTCATCAAACTGTACAAGAGAGATACTATCAACTGTCTCATTAGAAACAGCTTGTGGGCTTTTTATGGCTGAAATATTTGCATCTGCTATATCGATGACTATCCTTAATGGGTTTGCAAGCTTAAAGGTGGTATAGTTTGGAGGTATATGGCCTGCAATGGTAACCTTCGTTTTATTGGCAACCTCCTCAACCCTGATATCATCAATCAGATTTCCCCCCGCCATAGACGGTGACTGTCCCACTCTTTTCACTGAACACCCTATAAAGTTGAAGAGGGAAAAAATGATTATTAGAACGATAAAGCAAGGTTTAATATATTTCAACATTTCAATTTTCCTCCCCGGCATGAATAAAAAGCATCTTAATTTCAGATATAGTATTTCCACTCTTACGATACTTTTCTTCAATCAAAACTTTTCCTTCCTCCATTCTCAGCACCATACCCTTGTTTTTACCTATTAATGTTCCAATGTAAAGAGTGTGGCCTTTTCCTTCCGGGTCTTGCACCATAGCCACATCTCTATCTCCAAATTTCATAATTGCGACCAACTTCAACTGACTAAGTTCGTACATTTCTAGCGGTGTTGGGGGAGGACCAGCGTCAACGCCCTCTAATTTATCCTCATCTGATAAACTAATATTTTTTTCATCGACAACTGCCGGAAAGAATGGATCTTTTTTGCCAGCAGGGTCATAAAAGTAATCTTCTTTATAAAGACGGCTCTTTATAGTTTCAGGCACAGCAATATCTATCTTCTTTCTGGCTGGCGCAACTTCTGTTGCTGGAGTTTGAGACAAAGCCTCTACCGATCCGCCTGCTATTGCGAGAGACAGAAAGAGGAACATTAAAACATTGTTCTGATGCTTATAAACATTCATACTTTTATATTATTTTTTTCCTTTTTTTGCCATGTTTTCTGTTTTTTCAATAAATTTATAAGTTGTTGCAACGCAATCAAGACTCAAAATTAGCCTGCCTTCAGTCATTTTAGGTTGAGTTATAGCAATATTTGATATATTTACGATTCTTGGCAGTTTACTGAGCTTATCAAAAAAAACTGCAATATCGTGATATAGACC
>JAVVFD010000002.1:0-58505 GCA_032250935.1 bacterium | reverse complement strand
AAAGACACTATAAAGATATAATACTAAAAAATGGTGGTGAATTAAACCCAAAAGTTAATAAGTATAACTTTAATGAGAATTATTTTGAGAAGATAGATACCGAAGATAAAGCTTATTTTTTAGGATTTATTGGCTTCATCTATCCTGACCTGAATAATCTCTTCCTTCATCTCTTTCACCCTTTTATGCACCCGGAACCAGCCGCGCAGACCTACAATGAGGAAAACAACGACAAGCACATGCTTGACTATTATTGCCGGCACCTGTTCATTCCCCACTGCATTGGCCCACTCAAACTCCTCATAGGTAAAGGTCCTCACTATGCCGGCCATAAAGATAAAGACGATCGTTCCGCCTATTATGTGGGACATTTTGGGGTAGACGTCGACAAAGAATCTCTTTGTCTCAATATTTGCATGTCTTTCCACCTCCCTAATCATATACATCATTAGTATAGAGGCTACAAGCAACATAGCCGTCGCCACGTCATGGAAATAGTTATTCATCATTACAAAAACGCCCATCTATCTTCCTCCGTTTAAGGGTTAAATCTTTTT
The DNA here is from genome assembly GCA_032250935.1 of bacterium. Taxonomy (GTDB): domain Bacteria; phylum Desulfobacterota; class JADFVX01; order JADFVX01; family JADFVX01; genus JAVVFD01. The sequence goes on along the minus strand of JAVVFD010000002.1, from coordinate 57,948 downwards.
TATAAAAGTTGAACATAGTAGCATATAGCTTATTTATCTATCAATATCTATGCCACATTAAAATTCCCGGAAACTCCCTTCCTTAAGTTTTTTTTCTCACACAAAGACACAAAGGCACAAAGTTTTTTACTTTCTATCTCCATATGAACTATTCCCGGAAATTCTGAATCAAAGCCTTTATACTCAGCAAGAGCACTATGCATAATTATCTTTTAATTTATCTCGCCTTTCTTTGTGGCTCCGTGGCTTTGTGTGGTTGTTTTTTTACCCGTGCATCTTGAGGCCGATATCAAATATGTGATATGTAGCCCAGGGGATATAGACGAGGGACCAGTAACCTATGAAGATCGTTATCATGCCGATAATAACAAGCTTTGCCATCCGCTCATTCTTCCAGCCGTAGAAGAGGCGCATATGTACAATGAGGCCGAATATTATCCATGAGATCATGAAGAGCGTATCTACAGGGTCCCATGTCCACCACTTGCCGAAGAGGGTGGAAGAATAATATGAACCGAGGGCAAACATGAGGGTATGGAAGATAAAGCCCAGAACAAGGTATTTGAAGATCAGTTCATCCATCAGCTCTTCTGACGGCAGACCTTTCAAGATCGTCGCCCCGCCAGTCTTCATAAGCAACATCAGGGAAAGCAAAAAGGATATGAAAAGCTCCCCGTAGGCAAGCCATGCCGCCATAGCATGGAGATCAACCCATATGCTCTGCTCTGATATGGTAATTGGGATACGGGCCGTATTGAAGGTGAAGCCATAGGCCAGATGCAAAAGAGCAAAGAGCGCAGTCCATGGGATAATGAGTTCTATTTGTCGATGCCTTTTGACGGCCAGAAGCGCCGTCAGGGGCATGAACCACGAAGCGGCAAGTGTCGCTTCATAGGTGCCGAATACTGGAGGATGACCGATTGCTACCCAACGGATGATGGCCGAGGCAAGATGCACTATCAGTGCAGCAGGCATAATAAAGTAGAGGGCTATGCGCCTTGATGCCTCCCGAAATGACAAGATTATGGCGCCCCAATAGGCTATTCCCGCCATTAAAAGACATATAAACTCACTATTCATCACCATTGCCTTCTATACCTCACAATTGACCTGCCATCTCTCTTATCCTCTTTTCAAAAAGAAGAGGGAAATACTCACTTTTCAGATAAATAGAGTATTCACCTTTATCTTCTATTATAAGAACCTCTTTTCTACAGAATAAGAAGCGCCAGACAAGACCTGAAATCATCATGACAAAGGCGATCCATATAAAATAGAATCCACTGTCTTTAACAAATTTAAAATCACCCCTATATTTCACTTCAGGAAATGAAATATAATGATTATCGAACTCGGCCTCCTCTCCCTCTCTTAGCAGCCCTGTAAATACAGGAAGTCTCCCTCTGTATACCCTCAGGCCTATCACCGGATTTTTTCGGTTCATTGATAGGTTTGAGATATTGCTTCCATTTATCTTGGCGTCAGGATAATATGCGACAAGGAATCTGTGGGGATAACCTGGAATAGTGAGAGTATCTTCCATGCCGGGCGCAAAGAGATTAGGCATGGAGACAGTACCACTTTTTAGCTCTTTCCCTTCCCTGTCTTTAAGATTGTAACTAATTGCGTACCCTATCCCGTTCACGGTGACAGACGCACCATCTATACCAATCGCCTCGCTTAGCCACGAACTCCCTTTAGAGCCATCCTCCATCGTTAAATCGGCCCTAAGGTCTGTAAAAAGAAGTTCCCCTTCCCAGAACTCGGGTATTATCGAATCCAGAGTAAATTTGATATAAGGTAATTCAGAGAGAGGAGAACCCTTAATATCGTTATAAAATCCCGGCGTTCCATCAAAGCCCCTGCCCTCTATTATAGAAAAACTACCCTCAACTCGATATAGTAACCCAACAAGTATACCGGCTAGAAGGAATAGAAAACTGATATGAAATATTATATTTCCAAGTGGTGCAGTAAGGCCTCTTATGTAAAACAGGACCGATTTCCCCTCAACTTCGTATTCCTTTATTCGAAAGAAACTCTTAGAGAGGCTTTGTTTCAAGGAATTTATACTGTAAGATTCATCCAGACCTATTCCCTTTCCGAAGCGCTTCAGATTATCCGGCCTTGGAAGTTCGAGCTGCCGGCAACGCCCTATAGCAACGGGTATCCACTTTATTTCACATATAACAAGGTTGATGAAGAACAATGTATACATGACAAGAAGGGGCAGCAGAGACTGAAACGAATCAAACCAACCGGGAGGGACAATGGTGGAGAAGATATAGCCTACAAATAAATAAGTAAGGCCCATAATAAAAATAAATACCGATAGATCTCTTGAACCTAATGAGTCCCAGACGGTTTTAGTAAAGCTCTTCTTCATTGACCCTCTTTGGAACTTGCTGCAATGTTCACTACATCATAGCGTGAAACAACCCATCCCTTTTTACCATATTCAAGGACATAGCTCATGTTAAAAACTGCTTCCGGGAGAGACCTGAGTTCGGAACTATCCGATGAGTCGAGGTACCGTACGGATATGAGTTCGCTTGTGGAAGCCCTCACCTTATCGGCTGCAACCTGGTTGACATTTTGAAGCCACAGACTTCTTACCTGGTAGTGCTGAATTCTTCCATCTCTTTCAAGGAACATGATATCCTCTTCAAGCTCTTTTCTGAGATCATCTGTCTGCGGAATTTCTTTGATTGCATCGGAAGAGGCATGCAGATAGGCGGCAGAAAGTTTCTCAATATAACGATTGAGAGTCTCTTCTATTTCATAAGGATCGACAGTGATAAGAAGATTGTCCTTGCCTGCTCCAAAAAGATTCTCATACTCATCTATGAAGGCAAAGATGAAAAAAAGCGCCAATGAAGCGCCAAACATAAGCAGAGTTTTTTTTACTATACTCACGATAATTAATTTATAAAAATATATCTATTCCTTCGGTAAATATTGTTGCAATAATTTAAGGACCTCTCCGAACTTCTCACGCTGTGCAAACCATAGGGCGCTTTCTTTCTTTTTCGTCAGAGCATCGGGCTTTGCACCCCTTTCCAAAAGCAACTTTACCGTTGCGGGGCAGTCCCACTCAGAGGCCATTATTAGGGGCGTATATCCTCTCGACTCTCTATCCTCGATATCGGCACCATTATCCAGAAAAAGATTAACCATATCTGTTTGACATTTCTTGGCCGCTACATGAATTGGAGACCAACCGCTTTTGTTTTTCAGGCTGATATCCGCCCCCCTTTCCAGAAGCAGGTTGGCAACTTCAATTTTTTTACTGTTTGTCGCTATAAACAAAGGGCTTTCCCCTTTACTATTTAAATCATTTACTTCCATCCCCTTATCTAAAAGAATACCAACGGCATCTGCATGCCCGCCCCGTGCGGCCATCATGAGGAGGTTGTTGCCGCCACCTTCAATTATAAAATCAAGGTCTGCTCCTTTCTCGATAAGCACTTTGGCCGCATTTGCGTCTCCGCCTTCAATTGCCTGGACAAGCGCCAACCTCACATCTGCACCCTGCGCAAGTAACTTATTTACCGACTTGTTATCTCCCTTGTTGGCTGCATTAACAAGGGCTTTATTCAGATCTCCGGCAAAGGCCAAAAATGCAGGCATCACCATTAAGGAAATAATCATTAATACTACTATACTTGTTTTTTTATCCATGCTCAATCCTCCTTTCAAAATCTATGATCGACTGTTTTTATCTGTAATTACTTTCCCATCATCTGCCGTAATTCCGGTTCCCCTTCCATCCTGAAAAAACTGTGGCTCTTTTCAACGACCAGATCGACCCCCCAGAAGGTGATAATAATTGCTAGCATGGCGGCTATGTAAAGCCAGGCAAGTCGCCTACCCTCCCAGTTCAGTGTCAACTTCAGGTGAATTGCGATGCCGTAAATGAGCCATGACGTAAGATTCCATACTTCGACAGGGTCCCACCCCCAATAGGCGCCCCATAACTCCTTCGCCCATATGGACCCGGCCGCAATCTCTATCGCCATAGAAATGAACCCGTATATGGCAAACTTGAACATAATTTCCTCAAGTACGGGCAATGGAGGAAAACGATTAAAGAAAGGGCTTTCAATCCCCTTCTTTTTCCGGTTGTCTTTAAGCAGGTAAATAGCTCCTATTCCGCTTGCTATCGCCGCAGCACCAAAGGCGATCTGTGCAAACAAGACATGGACAACGAGCCAGCTGCTCTTTAGAGAGATTGCAAGAGGGAGTTGGACAGGGTTCTTCATGATGCCATATCCAAGGAAGAGCAGCACAAAAGGAACCGTTACAACTGCTATCCCTTTAATGGGCTTTTTATTAAAGAAGAAGTAAAGCGTAAATGCGATAGCAAACCATCCCCCCGTAACGGCATTTTCATAGTCGCCAAGGGCAGGAAAATAACCTGTTCTTGCCCAACGGAGTGCAAATTCCATTGTATGAGCAATAAAGGCCGGAACAAGAACATAACCGGCACAACTTACAATTTTGTCTTTATTAAAGATAAAGCCGGTAAGAAGCAGTAAGGCGACAAGAGAATAAAGATAAACTGAGCCCCAAATCAGAATAGTTTCAAATGTTGTCATTTTAATTATCTACATTCGTTGAAGTTTTATTATATGCAAGACTTGATAATAGCACTCTTTCAGAAATCAGTCCATCTTAAGATCTTTTCTACGTCATTAATTCTGTTGAAAGTTCTGCCTTAATCTTATCAACCTTTTCTTCAAATGAAAACTGGTGTAGGTCACTGGATCCGGCCAGATAGAGCTTGCCGTCACTAAGAGCAATCCTTATCTCTCTTCGGTAGAATATAAGCCTCATAAAGAGACCTGTAATTGCGAGGATAAATCCTGCTACCAGAAAAGGAGGGCCAGCTTCCCTCACGAGATGCAATTCGCCCCAGGCCCTTATTTCCTCAAAAATCAGAATATATGGTTCAAATATCATCCCCTGCCCTTTTCGGATAGTCGCTTCCGCCAAAACAGTTCCTTTATCCTGAACGACAACGTGAAATGCAGGATTCCTGATTTCAGGAGTTTTGCTGCTTTCATACATATCTTCAATCTGGTAGTCAGGGTAAAACCATGTCGTATAGGTAATGGTAGAGCTATTTGAAAAACTGAAGCTATCAATATTCCCGTCAAGGACATTAAGACTGAGCCAGGCCCCGTCTACCTCACTATTATCATCTACTCTTCTAAGTATGAAAAGAGGTGATACACCGGCATTCATGGCAAGCAGAGAAACGTTTCCGAGAACTACAGGCTGATTAACGCCAGCCCATTCTCTTCTAACTCCGACCCCATCCTCTACATCAAGGTTAATATAGAGGTCCGTCTTTCTGTCTCCCTCATAATTCATCTCCACTTCTTCAAGGGTAATTTTAGGCATCGAGAGATCTTTCATGATCTTGGGCATACGATTTACCTTCCTGAAACGGCTTATGTTGCCGGAAAAGGACTCTCCTTCCGTAAGAACTATCAGGCCACTGAAGCGACTGTAAAAGATAAGGAGTGCGCCTGCAAGAAAGAAGAGGAAGCTTATATGAAAGAAGAGGAAGCCTATAACTGCAAAGCGGTTTCGCACTGCTAGTATAAGATTCCCTTCATTTTTTATTTTTACATGCCACCTATGCCGAATAAAGTAGTTCTCTATACTTTTTTTAATCGCACCTTCTTCCCCTTTTTCTACATTTATTTCTCTAACTTTACTTGAACGGAGAAGCGATTTAAGGTCAAAGGGAAATTTTATATCTGATCCGATATATGCCCTGCGGAGCAATATTGGGATCCTGTCAATGGTAACGGCAAGAAGATTGATAAAAAAGAGGGTTAATAAAAAGAGAGTAAAGGGCGCGACATATATATCAGTAAAGCCTATCCAGTCAATAAAATTAAAGAGGAGAGGAGACTTGCCAATCCAGGCATCATATGCAGCTTTAGTCTCAAAAAAAATTTTCTGCGGTATTATCAGACCAAGAAGATAAAGAAATGAAAGAGTAACAAGAATATAAATAGTGGTCTTAGGTTTTTTAAACCACTTAAATAGGTTAGATAATCTTTGAAAAGCTAGTTTTATCACGACGAGGTAACACCATATTGATGCGAGCTGAACAGGGAGTAGCCCTTGAAAGTTAAAAGAGTTTTTTTCTTGCCTTTATGCCATTCGCGCTCTCTTTCTTCCAAGCAGCAACATTGATATAGCAATAAAGAAAAAGGGGATACTAACGGCGACTATAGGAAGACCGTAGTCCCTGACGAACCTCATCTCAACACACATCTTCACCTCGGGAAACTGTACTATAATATTATCGAACTTCACTTTTCCCCCCGGCTCGACCAGCCCGTCAAAAACTATGTCTTTATTCCTTACAATCCTTAAGTTGAGCATCGGATTCTCGGGATAAAGCGATCGGGTGCCAGGCATGCCATCATTGTCAATATAGTCGGGATATAGCTTGATATAAAAAGAATAACCCAGATACATGCCCTCTGCCCGTTCTTCTGCACCTGCTGGAAACAGCTTCATATATATTTTCTGTTTCTCTATTTCCTTCTCTGTGAAATCATGGAGGACGAGCCTTGTAGAATAGCCGAAGTCAACAAAGCTGATCAAGGTCCAGTCGGAAATTAGAAGGTTCTCAGAATCTATAGTACGCTCGACGATTCCATCAACAGTTCTACCAGCATGAGATACGTCGGCACTGAGCTTTACTAATTTCGTAAGCTCATCATTGGCCTGGACAGAGATTTTGTGAAAGGTAAAACCTACCTGTGGAAGAGCACCCAACCTCGGCATAAAGAGAGTCTCTTTAATATAATCAGACTTAAAGGCTGAAAAAGAGGCGCCCTCGTCTCTTACAAAATTTCCCTCAAATCGTGTGTATATGCTCACCCAAATGGCGGTGACAATTATTATGAGGCCGAAGGAAAATAGTGTTATCCCCCCTTTCATCCATATTGATGCACCGACAAGGTGACGAAGGAGGAGAAGTGCATTAATGAGGATTAAGACAGAGGCAGTCTTCATCGCTGCCGAGTGAAAAATCTCCCGATATGTGGCTGGTCCAAGGCGAAACAGACCATATAACTCTATAAGCAGATAAAGGCCTATGAACAAAATAGTAGAGATTAGTAATTCTTTTGATCCCAGATATTGGAAAATCTTTTTCATTTATTTTTTAATTTATAGTATCCCTTTATATCCAATGAGCCGCTAAAACTTGAGCCATCCAACTTGATGGAAAACTACTTTTATTGTAGTCGGCATTAGAAGAATAAATAAGACACCAGATTCAAAAACTCTTAGTCGCTTATCTATAAAACAGGCTTTATATTTAAAGGAGGTATAGCTCTTTCATCATCGGGGTATACATCCGCCTCGTAGACAACCCAGACCAATCCAAGTCTTGAATAAGCTTCCTTTTTTAAGACATAGCGGACTTTCACACTCTCTGCCTTAACCGTCGTTCTTGGCTCCCTCGTTTTAACATCCTGAAGCACCATGGCCCAGACTTCTCTAGTTTCCGCAACGGCTAGGTCTCTCCTGGGGAAATATATATTTAAAAACTCGTCACGGTCCCTGTCAAAAACGATAAGGAGGCCGTCCTTTTTGAGCGTATTAATATCCTTGAATAGTCTCCGTTTAAGAAGGGGGGCGGCGGGGATAATCGGCAGAGCGGACTTATCCTCTCCTGCAGTATTGTAAAACTGGGCGCTGTTGATATTATATTGCTTAACGGCCATTTTAACCTCTTCTTCTTCCGATTTCTGGTCATAAAGGCCTAATTTGAAGCTCAAATTTGCAAATGCTCCGGGCCAGTTGGAGATAACTGACGCAAAAAATGCGATCACTATAGCGAAGAGGAATGACTTTATTTTACTTCCATTCATATATTAACTCGAACAAGGGAAACCGAAAACAACTTAAATATAATATATTAAATATAGTTTTAGCTAGAATGCGGGCAAGAAGATCATTTATTGTTCTTCTGTCTCTGTTTCGACAGGGAATACTTCTAAAGGTTCATGTAAAAAAACCGGCATTTAAAAAAAAGGGGGATCTTACGATCCCCCGGTAATTATTCCTTATTACTTGACACTAACTATTAATATGTCAATGCCCTGCCATAGTTGGCAGTTCCACCACCGGACTTTGCGCCACTATGCTGAGAGCATCCGGACCATGTTGAATTTGGAGTCAGGTAGCATGTCATGGCGGTCCCGCTTCCCTGGGTCCATGCTGTATCATCAGCGTTCGTTCCGGGTGATATGCTCTGGTATGCGCCGGGCATAAACCTGTATTTTCCATAGGTACCTATATTTGTACCGTAGGTAGCGCCCTGGTCACCGTCTGTGGCCGAACCACGTCCGTGAATACGTCCGAAACCATCACCAGCATGGCACTGCAGGCATGTTGGGCCGAGTTCGTTACCCTTGTCTCCTAGTTCATTACCATATGATCTGCCCCATACGTTGCCGTCGTCATCATGGGACCATCTCGGAAGTGTACTGGCAGAGTTAGAATAGACACCTGAGTTGTGGCACTTGTAGCATACGACTGATGATGTGGTCGTATCGAGCTGTCCACCCATTACGGTATCGGAGGTGTGATCGTTTACCGTACCGTTGAGGAGCATATGCCATGCGTTCGTTGCGCCATGTGCGTTCGTTTCGGAGAGATGGCAGTCTGAACAGTGAAGCATCGCCGTCTCACCGGCTCCACCTGCACCACCAAGCACTGTTGTCCCGTCTTTCAGAGTATGTGTCGTCCAAGCACCGCCGTTAGAGGCGTTCCATCCGGCGTTTTTCGTACTGTACCTTGCGCCACGAACGCCATGCTGAGAGGGGTTTCCGTTATAACCGGCACCGGAGCCACCAGAACCGGGATTGAACTGATCCCATACATCGACTACCCTTGTTCTGCTTGTAAAACCGTCCCTGCCGTTTCTGATAGTATCATTCGAGTTGAAAGGCTTGAGTGCGATATCAGCGGTCGGCGTCAGATCAAGACCATTGTCACCGGCGTTAACGGCAATACCCGATGCACCGTCAGTATCATGGCAGGCCATGCAGAAGTTGTCCATATTTGTTCTATATGTCTCTTTGGTGGCGGCATTTGATTCATTCTTATTCCAGATAAAGTAAGAGTCAGGGTTATCAACATCCCTCAGGTGAACTTTCCTGTCGGTTGCTGCTGAAACTCCAGATGTAGATCCGTCGTTATGTAAAGTAGCGCTAGTGAAGCCGGCGTTAAGATTGACTTTAGCGTAATCACCCTCGGCGTGGCAGACGACACAGTCAAAAGAGGTAACTATCTCGGTGGCCGTACCGTTGCTCACGTGACGGCTTAATTTTACAAAGTCACCAGCGCCATCGCCATCCTTCTCTACGATCTGTCTTACGTTATAGAGATAGTTCCTCGGAACAGCGTGACATTCGGTACACTCCTCGTAAGGCGCCCAGCCTTTGTCATGCTGGTGACAGTCGGGGCATCTAATCCCTTCGAAATGGGCCGTACCTCCTCCGTTACGCTGATGGAAAGAGGTAGTTGAGTGACAGACCTCGCAGATGTAAGTCGTTGCGGCGTCATTATTACCGTATCCCCCAACACCGGTGGGGCTGTTGAAGACGACGGTTGAATAACCGGCATCGAAAGGCAGTGGGCGTCCCTTAGTGTCGCTGCCACCGGTCCATACCTGCTTGTGAAGCATCCCCTTGTTGCCGCTGCCACTTGTGCCGTCCCCATGCGGATCGTGACAATCAATACATTTAAGGGTCTCAACCCTCCACGTTCCAAGGCTCTTATAGTTTTCTTCTATAAACACGCCCCTGGAGTGGGTCTTGATACCCCTGGCAACAGTTGAAACCGTTGTAAAGAGAGAGCCTATCTCTGCTGACGTACCGTGACAATTTTGACAGAAAATGTCCATGTTTCCAGTTGCCTTCGTCCTGTAAGGAATGATCGAATCACCGTGAGGAAGTGTAGAGTCATGACAATTAGTGCAGTCCAATCCAGCAGCCGGATTACCCGTCAGGTCGTAGTTACCCGAAGACTTTCCATGCCCTGAATATGCCCATTCGGATGAATACAACCTCGGTACTGCAGTGGAGGTGAATTCATCGTATGTAAAGTCGTCAGTATCAGCCGATCCAGAAAGGTGACAATCGTTACAGACCATGGTATTCGACGTCCCCCATGTCTGGGCGATGCCGTTATGGCATTCGATAGCAGAGCATGTACCCAGAGTGGTCGTTGTAGACTGCGCGAATGTGTAGCCCCTGGAATAGACGCCTGCGCCTGAAGGCGGACCCAGAGGGTTCCTGAGTTCAACATAGTTATTTCTATGAGCAGGGTCCGACTCACCCGACGTCGTATCTCCATGGCAGCTGGAACACTTCATCATGTTGAACCTTGCATGCGCAGAATGGTTTCCAAGCACCGCGCCTGTCGGCGTACCCCTCGTTGCAGGCGCGTCATAGGGAGGATAGGCATGACATTCAGCACAGACCTGGATCTTATAGGGATCAATCAGATAGTTCGTCGTAGTATTCCGCGGAAGAGGGAGGTTGTCATCGGCAGGTCCCTTATTGTCCCTCATGCTATTAATATGGAGGGAATACCCGCCGTTGTTACCGGCATCAGGCATGCTAATAGAGAAATAAATATATCCCCGCACATACCCCCCTCCACCATTTAGTGTCATGTCGATATTATAAAGCGTATCTCGCGTAGGAGCAAGAACTTCACCTATTTTCGTTGCACTTCCAAAATCTTCTGTCGTATTCCACCAGACCCTTAGATTATCAATTGATGAAATAGTTCCGAAAACACCTGCACTCACGTTGGCAAACGGCTTCCCTTCACTTGTCGCGTTCGTATTTATTCTCGCAAGAAGGAGATCCGTAACTGGCGCAGTCACATTAGCCCTGTACCTCTGGGCGTAGTCGAAAAAGTAGTCAAGTGTCTGAGTAGGCGGTTTTACGCTTTTCGCTGCCGTCGTCTTGGGCAGAGGTATCAGGTCCGTGGAAGCGCCGCCAATGGTGAAACTTGATACTGTTAAATCATAATCTCCAAGGGCGCCTGATACGAGATCAATGGTGAAAAACATATAACCTGTCTCATTACCGATACCGGAAAGAGCGAAATTACATGGAGTGCCCACAACAGGGGAGGCACATATCCCTTTAGAACCGCCGCTCTTCGCTGTGACTAAATCATCAATAGTGGAATAATAGACGTTAATAGGGCCGGTGGGGCTAAGTGGTGTACCTCCACCATCACCCAGTGTTACTGTAACAGCTGTAACGCTATATCCGTTCCCGACAATGTCCCCGCCTGAACTGGTCCTCACCTTTGCCAAAGGAACATCTGAGACAGGGGTATATTCATCATATGAAATATCCTCAAAGAGCGTCAGATCCTGAGTCTGCGGAACATATGTAACCATAACAGTAATAAAGTTACATAGCGGAGTCCCCCCCCAACCTCCACTGGCTGTCGCTTCAACGCCGGCCTCAAGAGCAGCAAGCTGAGCCCATGTCCAGTTACCACCACCAGGATTTGTTGCCCAGTCAAACTGATATTCAGAATAAGCGCCAGTCATTGACACAGAAGTTCCAAGATAATCGGTACCGCCGGTTCTGACAACACCGTTTATCATCTCCGGGCCTCCGGCGTCCATACATTCTGCTATGACGGCCACATTTGTGATGACACCGGTTCCTGTCGGTGCAGTTAATCCGAAGGTGGACCTGGCATTTTTTGCGGCTGGTCCTATAGCGGTTCCATCAGAGAATTGTACATCGGTCCATGCCCCCCCCCAACCGGAGCTGGCCCCATTACTGTCAACACTGAGAAACTCTTCCGCAGCATTCGCGCTGCTTGTCACAGAAAAAAAAGCGATACAAAGAGAGAGGCTCAAGACCAGTGGAGCGATCTTGGACCGACTCGGTACAGATCTTTCCCGTACCCCTTCAATCTTTCCTATTGATCCCTTCAGCAAAGCAAGAGATTTCAAAAAGTTCCGCATAGCACTTCTCCCTTTGGAGTTTAGGTTGTTTTCAGTTACACCGGTCATCTCTCTAACTTCTCCATCTTTTAGTCGCCTTTGATTGTTCCTTGAGAGCTTTTGAATGCTATTTTTAATAATCATCTCCGACACCCCCTAAATCTTCGGCTCGGATGGGTCTTGCCATCCGGGGCTATTCTGGAAGTGACATCTCACATTGGAACAGTTCTTCATCCTCGTTGCCGAAGATACGGAGGTCGATCCGTTATAGAACGGCGCCGTTCCGTCGAAGGAATATTCAAGCGTGTTTGAAGGTGCGCCGAAGTTGATGTTTCGACCTCCCTTTTGGTGGTCAGCTGATTCATCATTACTATGGCAGGTCCCGCAAATTTCAGCATTAATTCCCTGACCATAGCCTGCAGCTGTAGCAGCGGATACGTTAACAAAAGGCGCGGCAGAGAGACTGGAGAGATGGACAAAGTGAGAACTATGACGCCCCTTCCCTTCCTGTTCAGCAGACATATAATCGCTCCCGTCACCAATCTTGGGCGGCCAGCTGTGACAGCTGTCGCACGACCCGCCCGATGCGGCGAACCCTCCGTCATGCTGGTGACAGTTGGAGCACGCCTTTCCCGCATTGGAGACGTGGTTTGTATTGTTGTCGTCCCCCTGCGCGTTGTACCAGTTGATAATAGTGCCTATAGCGGCATTGTTGGTATGACAGACCTCACAGATACCGTCGGCGGCAGCCGCATCCACACCGGCAAAACCACCCGCCTTTGAGAAGCCGCTGTTGTTTGTAAAGGTAACATCCTTAATAGTGCCGTTAGTCGTTGGCACACCCTTGGAGTTGCTTCCGCCTCCGGTGGTCCAGTCGGAACCGGAGGATGGCGTATTGATGGAACTCCTGATCATGCGTATATTGGCGTCCCCGTGCGGGTCATGACAGTCTACACATTTCGGCACGTAGGGCCACGTCCTGCCTTTCGGGTTACCGGTTACAGCCGCTGAATGGCTCGAAGCCTGCGCAGAGTTGTGGCAGGTCGCGCATAGTCCGTCAATATCATCTGCCCATGCACCGAGCCTGAACGGATCGGCAGGATTTTTGGTGATATGGCCCGCTGCAGCTGAATGACAGCCCGTCTGCGGATCACCTGAGTAGCAACCCTGACCGGAAGAATTCCACTTACCGGCGCCATTTAGAGCGCTATACTTATAGGTTGAGCCCGTATTCAGGCCGTGCCCTACGGTAGTATACTGTACAAAGTTGACAACATTAGGCCCGTTGCCGGTGGTGGAATATGGCTTCATAGTTCCAGCTCCGTCATCGGTTCCGTTGTGGCAGGTAAAGCAATTTACATTCGGATCACCCCATGTCACGGGATTTCCGCCGTGACAGTCCACATTGGAGCAGACCTTCGTTCCGGGAGTATAGGCTGCGGACGCACCATAAGAGGCGTTTATGTCAATATTGTAGTTGCCGTTGATGTGCGCGGTATAGTTCCCTATCGCGGCGTTCGTCGCCAGAGTCACCTCGTGGCAGTCGATGCACTGGTATCCGCCGTTGACATGCTTGGCGTGACTGTTCGCCTTCGGCGCGCCGTTGGCGTAGTTCGGCATTGCAGAAGTCCAGCCGCCCAGGGTCTCGTCGCCGTGGCAGTACTTGCACCCCTGCGTCGCTCCGTCCCAGTCCGCCGTGAAGTTCCCCATCGGGAATGGTCCCACGCCGTCGGTATCCGTACCGTTGCTGTGACAGTAGATGTTGAGACATTGCTTGGTCGCGGTTCCGTTAAAGCTCCCCGAATCGTTGTCCAGGTATGTGTCGAAATCGACGTTACGGTTCCCGTTAACATGCGCCGTGTAGTTGTTGATCGTCGTATTGTCCGTAGTAGTCTGTACGTGGCAATTGAAACAGTCGAAGTTATAGGTTCCGGCATTCAGATGGGTCGGATGCGGCGCGCTCATTAAGGCCTTGTTCCCCGTCGCATAGTGGCAGTTCTCGCAGGTTAGCGAAGACCCGCCCCATGTCGGAGTGCCGCTGCTTGAGCTGGGCAACCCGTCACCGTGGCATGCACTCGTACATGTACCCCACTCGGCTCCGGTAGTGAATGTTGCAAATCCTGTTCCTCTCGTATAAGAGCTGCCGGTGCCCTGTCCTGTGAAGTTCAGATCCACGTCGGCAACACTATAATGATCAAAGTTCCCCGTGTTGTCTACGTGACAGAGCGTACACTGGAAGTCGTACTCCGTTGCACCGTTGCCTGTGTGCTTCACGTGGCTGCCAGTACTGATCTGGTTGAGCCCGTCAGAGGTCCTTCCACCGTGGCAAGCATCGCAGGTGGTCGGATTGTTAATCCATGACCTCTGGTAGGCGCGACCACTGTGGCAGTCAACATTTGCACAGGTGTCATCGACAACTGAGCTGGTACCCGCAAGGTTAGGAGTGAAGTTCGCGCCATGCAATGATGTAAGATTCTTCATGTATGCATTGGTCTTACCTGTACCATGAGGCTGGTCCTGTCCGTTGCCGTCGCCGTGACACTCTGCGCATGCATAACTCAGCTTGGTGACATGCGCCTCATGAGAGCCGACCGATGCAGGCGTTGCCGCCTCTTCAGCCCAGTCAAGCGGGAGATTAGGTCCGTCGGGCGGATAGATCTGCACACCGGCCTGACCGTGGCAACCGTCGCACCCGGAAGGCGTAAATCCGAGCTTATGGTCATGGCAGCCACGACAATCCAGCCCAGCATAACCAGCATGGGATCCGCTGTTTCCGTTATGGCTCGTCCTGTCGTGGCATACAACACAGAGGTTGGCCGTGCCGTCGCCGTCATCATAAGAGTTAACGCCTGTAACTGACAAGAAGATTACCGTCGAGTTATTCGGGAAGTTGGTCGGCACACCGAGAGGCGCAACAGTCGAACTGCCCTCGTCTGAGACCTTGCTGTGCATCATGAATATGTTGCCGTCACCATGCGGGTCGTGGCAGTCGATACACTTGGGTGTAAAGTGCCATGTAGTCAGGTTGGTGTAACCTGCCGTACTCAGGTTGTCATATGTATGACCCTGGTAACCGGTTATGGTGCCGAATGCACCGGTAAGTTCGGCGCCCGAACCATGACAGCTGAGGCATAGCGTATTCGGATCATCCGTATTAAGAAGCCTGAAATATGTGGCCCCGGTACTGTGGTCCTTGGTCGCTGTATGGCAATCAGTACATCCCTTATTTGCGCCCGGGTTGCCGGACACCGGATAAGCAGTAGTTCTGCCGTGGCCGCTGTTCGTATACTCGGTGTTATTTATTTTCGCAACAACGCCGCTCAGGTTGGAGTATGTGAAGTTATCCGCATCAGAGGCGCCGTTATGGCAGCTATCACAGGTCTGAGCACCGGCTGTCCAGACTACGCTGTTCTCGCCGTGACAGTCTGCGTTTTCACATGTATTTGTTCCGTCTACATAGTTGAACGCAGTTGCCGTATCATTGTAGGCAGGCTCAATGCCTATACCCGTACTGCCTGTATCGGCGTTAACATGCAGACTCTCTACAAAGGTGGTGGCCGTAGTAAGCGTCGTATCATGACATGTCTGGCACATGATATCGTACTCGCCTGCTCCCCATCCGGCATGCTTCTGGTGGGCGCCCGAGCCGGGATATCCCGTTCCGCCGTCCGCAGCCGTTGATGGCGCGGTCTTGGCGCCGTGGCACTTACCGCAGGCCCCAGTGGCAAGGTTGTTCCAAACCGGAGTGGTATCGGTGCCGTTGCCGCTTGTCAGGGCCGAACCGTGACACTTGACGTTAGAGCATACAAATGTTCCGCCGGTGGTGACGCTGCCGTTATACGCAGGATTGTGCGCCGCGCCTGTCGCGTCATAAGTACCCGTCGTATAGGATCCCAACTGATTGTCGGCCTTGAAGTTGATATCGATCGTGGTGTTAGTCGCTCCCGATGGATCCATACCGCCGATGGATTTATCGTGACATACGTTACACCTGGGCCCGCTGATGAAGATCGAACCGTGCTTGACGTGCGCCCCCTCGCCGGTCGGACTGGCGTCGTATGCGCCAAGATCCTGAAGCATGAGGCCCGTTTCCGGCGGCATGCCGTGGCATCCCTCGCAGCTCACACCCTCGAATCCTGCGGTATGCTTATGACAGGAGGTTGTACACTGGTTGCCGACATAGTGCGCTTCTGTGATACCGCCGCTCATATCCTTTCTGTATCTCTTCTTTGAATCCGTAATCCCTACATCTGTCGTCCTGCTGTGACAAACGTTACATACCTTGACAGTTGCCGCTGATACGGATGTACTCGCAAGGAAGGCAGCGCCATTATTCGGGAAGTCGATATTCTCCCACGTAACTCCGCCGTTCGGTATACCGTACTGGTTTGATGGCTCCCAGTTCGGCTGGCCGTTAGGCTGAGGCAGGGTGCTGTGCATCATGAACGCGTTATCGTCACCGTGCGGATCATGACAGTCAACGCACTTCATCTTGAAATCATGTCTGCCGTCAGTCGTAGTGGAACTGTGTGTAAAGACACCGGTCTTGGTGGCAGCGCCGCCCACGCCATGACAAGTATTACAAAGCTGGTCGGGGTTGGAACTGAAGAGCCTGAAGGGGTTGCCTGCAACTCCGTGGGAAACTCCGCTGTCATGACAGTTCGCACATCCCAGGTTTGCGGCCGGGTTGCCAGACGGGAAGGCCGACGTACGTCCATGACCTACGTTATCCCACTGTGTTTGATTAATGGTGGCCGTAGTCTTATTGTCGAAAACAAAGTCATCTACGTCGCCTGCTCCGTTATGGCAGTCTGCGCATGATAGCGTAGCGCCCCATACAGGCGCACCGGCACCATGGCAACTAACGCCTGTACAGGTCTGAGTACCGGTATCGTAGGAACCGCCGTAAGTAGCACTGATATCCACATTATATTTGGCATTAACATGTGAAGTATAATTACCTATCGTCACATTGGTGGCAAGAGTCACTTCATGACAACTGATACAGTCTATACCGTTATTAACCACGTGCTTCACATGGCTGTTTTCCTTGCCGTCCTGACCATTCGGATAGTTCGGCATGGCGGAAGTCATGCCGCTGTATACAGAGTTACCGTGACAGCTGGCACAAGTTACGGTGGCGCTGTTCCATATAGTCGACTCGTTGACGAAGAAATTTGCCGCCAGCGTCGATGTGCCGGCGCTATGGCAGTAAATAGTGTCACACTTGCCCGTCGCCTTTGTGTATGTACCG
Source organism: bacterium (assembly GCA_032250935.1). Classification (GTDB taxonomy): domain Bacteria; phylum Desulfobacterota; class JADFVX01; order JADFVX01; family JADFVX01; genus JAVVFD01. The sequence goes on along the minus strand of JAVVFD010000002.1, from coordinate 40,669 downwards.
GCAGCATTGGTCCTGCCCTTCAGGTCATTACCGAACTTGACGTCTTCACTGTTGTTTACATGCATGGCCTGGTTGTCAATAGTGCTCTTTGTATCAAAGGCCGCCGTCACCAGGTCGTTGTGACAATAAGCACAACCGAAATCATAGGTTTGGACGTGCTTCGTATGAGTGGCTATATCGCCTGCCGGTGCCAGGTCGTGACAACTGCCGCATGTTGCCGTTCCGGCAGCGCCGAATGTAGGCGTTGCGTTGTTACCCTGGTTGTCGGCAAGGTTACCGTGACAATATGTATTTGAGCAATCCTTGGTTGCCGCCGTGTATGTACCGGATACGGCTGTGGCGCCGAAAAAGACGCTCTTTGTTCTGTCCACGTGGTAAGTTGCCACACCAGCAGCAGAGATTGTCGAGTTGTCATCAACCGTATTTACATGGCAGTTCCTGCACCCGAAACTGTAGTCTGCGCCGCCGCCTATATGCTTTGTATGCTTGTTGGACACAGGAGCTGCTGCATGACATCCGCTACAATCTAATGTGCCTGGCAATGAACTCCACGTAGGGGTAGTGTAGCTGATTACGTCATTGGGCGCGCCGTCACTATGGCAGTAGTTGTTTATACACTTCCACTTGTTGCCACCTGACTGGGCGTATGTCGGAGAGCCGCCGGGCCATGTGTATAGCTTGAAGGCCCAGTCACCATAAACTACTTTGGTTTGGTGAGTAGACTCATCCGGCATGCCGTGGCACGCCTTGCAGGCGGTGCCGTAGGAACCGCTTCCCGCAAACCTTGAGCCATACCCCTCGCTGGATGCGTGTTTCCTGTGGGGAGAGGTGGTCTCGTTGACGAAGGACCCGGCGCCGTTATACCCGCCAGCATATCCGCTTGGAGGACCGGAATAGTTCGCCATAGGCGGATATCCGTGGCATGTACCGCAGGCAGCCGCGCCGCCGGCAGCAAAACTGCCGACACTTGTTCCGTCACCTTCCGCATGGGAGTGACAGTTCAAACAATCTGCCTGATAGGCCAAAGACCTGCTAATCCCTTTTGATAAATGACCCGAACTCCACCCTGGGAACACTCCGGTCGTCTCAAGACTATGGCAGGCATCGCATATACCCTGCTTTCCGTCAATACGCTCGGCAAAATTCGAGGTAAGGCTGTCGAATGTGACCTGTACCCACCCTTCGGGACCGCTGAAGCTGTCAAACCTTACCAGTTTGAAGTTGGCGCCCGGATCGTGCGGGTCGTGACAGTTCCTGCAGTCCTGCCATTTGGCAGGTGTGGCAAGAGGTCCGTGCTGCTGATACCTGTGACAGTCTTTACAGAGCTGTGAATCGTTGTATCTCCTTAGGAGCACACCTTGACCACCTGGAACAGTACTCAGTCCAACCATCGTAGCTGCGGTATAGGGATTTGAATCGGCAAAATGCACACCGTGGCACGTAGAGCATGATACGGTATCGCTACCAGGGCCGACTAATTTCAATTCAGACCCAGAAATACTGGAATATGGATTCAGAGGAGGACTGTTATAAGCCGTAGTCCCGGGGATAGTAAGACCTACTGGATGACTTCCCTGTTTGCCGGCCGGAGGTGGAGATGCGCTCGTTACATTTCTGTCCCTGTGGCAATCAAGACATAGTTGATCGGAGCTGTTATCCACCTTGAGAAGTGGCTGGCTTGTAATGTTGTTAAGCGCATAGTGTGGATAATGGCAAGAGGAACAGCCGAGATTGCCCGGACCATACCTTGTCTGGCGCGTAGTCGAGGGTCCTTTTGCTGCGGCGCCGGATTCAGTGTAGGAAACCCCCCAGGCGTGAGATGTCCCAACGGGACCGCCCGCGCTTGAATAATTGAAGAGTTGAGATGCATCTGCCTCTACAAGCTGATTAATATGACAGGCGGCTGTAATACAGGTAGGAGCCTGATTGAACATGCTGGCAAAGCCAGCTGAATGGCAGTCTCCGCATACCTTGGTAGCATGGGGCCCGACCAGCCTGGCATCAGAATTTTGAGGCTGAAGGACTGCTCCGAAGATAATCAAAGCGACCCAGACAATCCCTCTCATATTTTTCAACATCTTCAATTCCTCCGCAGTTAATTAATCACTTATTATGACAGGCCAAGCAAAGTGCACTTGATTTATTCGGTATGCGTAAAAAGAATTTATAGTCCGGATCACCCGTTGCCTCTCCATTAACGTGTGGATCGTGACAGGTCACGCATTCTAGAAAATCCTCTCCCCCCGCGCCCTTGATAAACTTCAAGCCCTGCGCAAGCGGCCCGGTGGTAATATCATTAATCTCCGGGTCACCGGCATCGGAGAGGTTATAGTCGAAACCGATCGGGTGCATGGCAGAAAGGTCAGAAGACAGATAGGCGCCCGCCCCAGCTGGCAAAACATCTGAAAACTGATCACCGGAGATCCCACCTGCCATCGCAGGCCTGCCGACAGTACTGCCGGGATTAGCAAGAGCGTTTATCGCGATAGTCCCTTCATGACAGGAAAGACAGAGCCTGGACATGGAGTTTGCTGGAAGAAGTCCGGTAGCATAAACACCGGCCGTAAGGGTTCCACTGCTGTAAACTGTAAAGCTCATCGTAGTTGAATACTGGTTCCAAAGCGGATAATTACTTATGGCATTATGAGGAGTATGACAGAAGACGCATACCTCAGACTCATCAGTTGAGTACCAGTTTGATGTTACAGGAGTACCGGAACCAAGATTATGCTTGGTAGCTGACACATCAATAACCTTTACAGCTAAAGCAGGTCTGGCCGACCCAACCACAATCAAAACTCCGGCAATAATCCAAAGCAGTCCATAACTTCTCTTTGCATATTCAGTCTTATTTTTCACCTTGTCTCCTCTTAGAACCTTTTATGCCCTTGGGCCTTATCAGCACGATCATGTCCAGTGAGTCCGGGAGTGTTAACCCTGATTATCCTTGTATCGCTCCAGCTTCCGAAGACTTCACCGTCAAAGGCCCTTACCCTCCAGTAATAGACTCCAGGATTAAGGACGCCGGCATTAGAGATAGTTTCCGCGCCCCCGGCAACAGCTTCTTCAGAGTATGCAATTGCTGTCATACCCCTGTCAGAATAAAGCTCAACGAAATAGCTCAGAGTATCCCCGTCGGGGTCGACGGCGCTTCCTATCTGAAGAAGCACCTCATCTCCGGAGTTATAGGTGTAAGAACCAGCCACTGGAGCGCTGGGGTGTTCATTTACTACATTAACCATAAACTGGCCCTTTGCGGACCATGCGCCGGAAAGACCATGCTCATCTATCGCCCTGGATCTCCAGTAATAAGTGGCGTTCTCCTCAAGTTGCGCGTCAACATTCCAGGCAAGACCCTCAAGGCCGGACTCAATATCGACCGAAGAAAAGCTTTCCGTTCTTGAAAGCTGATATCTATACCCCAGCAAATCAGCATCCAAATCGTTTGCAGCGTAAACAGTCAGCTCAGGAGTATTGCTATTGACCGCAACACCACCGGAAGGCGCTTTAACTACTGGCGCGGTGGGGGCGTCATTTGACAGATTAACAAAAAGCTCATTTACTACTGACCATCCGCTCTCCGAAACACCGTCACTGGCCTTCACCCTCCAGTAATACCTGGTATTATCAAGGAGGGGAGCGACAGTAGCCCAGGATGTAATGGTATCCGCTTCGGTAATAAGACCGGATCTCTGCCTTGCAGGGCCACTGAAATTTTCAGCAGAGTCGATTTCAAAGATATAGGAAAGCGTATCGCCATTAAGGTCCCCTGAATTAATCACCGACAAAACGGGGTTTAATGAAAGCGACTCCGCCCCCATAACGGGAGAATCAACCATAGGAGTTGTGGGAGCATCATTATAATTATCAACAAAAAAGGATGTAGACACCCAAGCGCTGACTGTCTGCGCATCGGAGGCTCTGGCCCTCCAGTAATAGGTCCTGTTTTCCTCAAATTCCGCTGTCACTGCAAATGAACTTGAACCCGTCTCATTCTCAACAACCCCTTCATTGTGCGAAATCACAGCCGAAAAGGCCGCATCCAGCGCAAGCTCAAAATCATAGACAACAATGTCATTCAAATCTGGATCTATAGCATTATCTACGCTAAGCACAAGCTGCCCATCAAGCGTATTAACATGCACAGCATCAGCAGGAGAGGCGACAGCAGGCGCGCCCACAGGATCATTAACGGTATTTACAACAAAACTGCCCGTAGCCGAAGGATTACTGCAATAGTACTGAGCCACAAAAGATCCGGTCGAAGGAGTCTCACAGGCCCTCGCCCTCCAGTAATACAAACTGTTTTCAACAAGATCTGCGCCCACCGATGCAATGGTAAAACCTTCCCCGGAAGGAGCATCGTTTATAGTCGCTACGATGTCACTAAAATTGTCTGTCCTGCTTACTTCAAATGTATAGACAAGGGCATCACCTTCCGCATCAAAGGAGTTACTGATAGAAAGTTCGGGCCTTACACTAAGAACATCCTCAGAACCGACAGGTGAGTTAAGGGCTGGAGAGGTAGGAGCCGTGTTAGGTCTCATGACAGTCACATTCCACTGCCTCTCAACATCAAACTCACCGTCAGCCAAAACCACCTTGACGACATTTTCACCCACATCGCCTTTTACCGCCAGATATGAATATGATGTACCGCTGGAAATCTCAACACCGTTTAAGAACCAGGCTACTGCAAGTTTATCCCTGTCAGAGTCGCTAACCGTTGTGGCAAAGCCAACTGTTTCTCCGACTGACAAACCATAAACACTATCGGATTCTGGAGAATAAGAATCAAACGATGGAGCACTGTTAATTGCATTGACGAAGAATCTGGTAACATAACTATAGCGGGAATATTCAGTCCCGTCAAAGCTCCTCACCCGCCAGAAATACTCCCGATCTTCCTCCAGAGCTACGCCGACAGAGGACGAAGTATATCCATCCCCCCCCTCTGCAACCGGGCCGGAAGACCATACGTTACTAGTCATAGACGGGTCAGATGCAAGCTCAAATTCATAAACCAGAGTATCCATATTGGGATCAGAAGAATTCCCGGCAACAAGCTCAGGAGTGGCCGATACAATGCGCATGCCACCTATCGGAGAAAGAAGCGATGGCGCAGTAGGAATAACATTCGCCACGTTCATACCATCAACAGACAGAATATCTATCCTACCCGAAGAGAGAGACACAAAGAGCCTGCCATACAGATCGAAAAGCAGATTAACCGGAGAACTATCGCCACGGACAGAATATTCGCCAAGAAAATCGCCCCTTTCACTGTAGATATCAACTCTTTTACCATAGGTATCGGCAAGATATACACGACCAAAATCATCGATAGCAATTTCAGCGGCCTTGGCTACCTCTCCAGAGGGCGCACCCGAATCGGATATAGCAAGCTTCACCGCCGATCCGAAAGATCTGACCAAATTATAGTTCAAGTCAAAGACCATGACTATTTCCGTGTTAACGGCATCAAGTGACTCAACAGAATATCCAACATAAACCAACTCCTCGCCGGAAACAGTATCCACTCCCACAGCAAGAGAAACCGGGTATTTACCGGAGCCTCCTGCAAATTCTCCCAAACTAACACCTGTAGAGGTAAAAACCCTGATCGAACGAGTCCCGCTATCAAGCAGATAAATCTGCCCTGCCGCATCAATCGCCATGTCGACAGGAGAATCAAAGTTTTCCTGACCGATAACGGAGCTCGCCTGCCCGTTATCACCCAAGAGATACACGCCATGAGGTGATGCAACATATATGTATCCGGCAGGACCCGCCGCCAACGCTGCAGGCTGAGCTATTGTGTTTACGGTATCAACACTGCGCCCGTACTTATCATAAACATAGACCCGACCCTGCCTGGAATCGGCAACATATATATTCCCTTCCAAGTCCTGAGCCATGCGCCCGGCATAAGAAAGCTGCAAAGACGAATCATATTCAAAAGAGGGAGGCTCATACGCCATCGCCACGAGCGGGGCAAATAAAACAAGCGCCGCCAGAGCAATAAACCCAGTATATTTTCTTTTTTTGCGAACCATAAACTCCCTCCGGTTAATTATCCATTTGACAAGCCTGAATAAAGATATTCCTCATGCAGAAAAAATGCAACATCCATACCAACAAACAAATCCAACAGAGAACGTCCATTTAATTTCAAGCAGGTAGCGCGCAAAACCCCGTTTGGGCATTTCAGGAGATCAGACCTCCTTAGTTTACCTACGCGAAATAGCCTTATGGCGACAGTCGCCTCGCCATTTAACCGCAACAATACAGTTAAAGATATATAGCAACTCAAAGACCTTAGCACAATAGAAGGCAAAACTCAACAGGAAATCCAGGGCTCAAAATCTTAAAGAAACATAAATGAATTTAAAAGCGGGGCAGGTATTGCCAGATGTAAACTGAAGAAGCTTGGCAAAAGCCCCTTTTGCCGGGAAGGATGGATTAATTCGTCAGCATACTGAATTCATCCCACATTTCACCCTTGAAACGGGCCCTTATCTCATCAACAAGGAATCCCCTTATCTCCGGTGCGGTTGAAAGAGTCAAGGTTTTTTCTGTAAGCAGTCTGGCATCGGCATAATCTATATTGCGAATCACTTTTTTCACTCTTGGTATTGAAAAAGCGTTCATGCTAAGAGAATCCAGCCCCATTCCCAGAAGGAGGAGCGAATAGAGTGGGTCGCCAGCCATTTCGCCGCACATACCAACACTGATTCCGGCTTCATGTCCCGCATCAACGACGTTCTTCACCATCCTCAATATAGCGGGATGAAGAGGTTCATACAGGTAGGCTACATGTTCATTCACCCTGTCTATGGCAAGGGCATATTGAATCAGATCATTCGTGCCTATGCTGAAAAAATCAACTTCCTTTGCTAGCAGGTCTGCCACAAGAACGGCAGAAGGGACTTCAATCATTATCCCCACCTCCAGGTTCTCATCATATGCGATGCCTTCATGCTTGAGCTCGCGTCTCGCCTCATCGAGAGCCGCCTTTGCAGCCCTCAGTTCACCCAAGCCTGAAATCATCGGAAACATAATCTTCATCCTGCCATGAGCGCTGGCCCTTAGCATTCCCCTTAGCTGGGTCTTGAATATTGCCGGTTCCTGCAGGCAAAAGCGTATGGAGCGCAGCCCCAGCGCAGGGTTTAGCTCTGAAGGGTTATTGAAAAAAGAGACGAGTTTATCCATCCCTATATCCAGAGTCCTTATCGTAACAGGGTTGGGGGCAACCTTTTCAAGCACGTTCCTGTATATTTCGAGATGCTCCTCTTCTGTTGGCGGCATAGTTCTATTCATATAAATAAATTCGGTCCTGTACAGCCCTATCCCTTCGCCGCCATGATTTATCAGGGACGGTATCTCCTCTACTATCTCTATATTCCCGGCAACATGCATCCTCTTGCCATCAAGCGTTTCAGCGGGAAGCTTGGAATATTTATGAACTTCCTTCTCGATATATTCATATCTCTGCTGCCTGGCAAGATATTCCTTGAAAACTTTTTCCCCCGGATTTATTACGACCTTGCCGGAAAGGCCGTCCACAATTATATGGTCTCCACTCTTGACCCTGGCACTGATATCCTCAAGGCCGCCAACAGCCGGAATCTCAAGAGCCCGCGCTATAATTGCCGTATGAGAGGTCTGTCCGCCGATATCTGTAGCAAAACCTATGATCTGATCCTTGTTCATCTGGGCCGTATCGGCAGGCGAGAGGTCGTGGGCAACAAGAACCACCTTTTCATCTATATTCGATATCCTCTCCTGCCCCTTGCCGGCAAGATTCCTAAGGATCATCTCGCCAACATAGTTTATATCGCCGCTTCTCTGACGAAGGTAATAGTCGTCGATATTTTCAAAGATCTTCTTCAGTTCGTCAACGACCATTGTCAGCGCCCATTCGGCGTTAACCTTTTCAAGTGTGATGTTCCTGATCGTATCCTCAACCAGAAGTTTATCTTCAAGCATCATAAGATGAACATCTATTATAAAATGGTGATCTTTTTGCTCATCGCCAAAGGCCTTACTTTTTATCCGCTCAAGCTGTTCCTTTGATTTTAAAAGAGCATCATTAAAGCGCCCTACTTCCGCCTCAACATCTTTTTTCCCGATCCGCCTTTCAGAGACCTGCATCCTGGCTCGATCTATAAGCTTAACCTTGCCTATCACTATGCCGGGAGAAATGCCTATCCCGTCAAAAAAGAGGTCTTTAATAATCTTTATCATTCACCCTCTCCAAACCGGTCATCGACAAGGGCTTCAAGTTTATTCACAACTTCGAGGGCATCAGGGCCGACCGCTTCAACCTTTAAAGCACTGCCCTTTGCTGCGGCCAACATCATGACGCCCATAATACTTTTACCATTAACCCTCTGTCCGTCCTTTTCCAGGACCACTTCCGATTCAAATGAGTTCGTAGTCTTTACCAGCAAAGCGGCTGCCCTTGCATGCAGGCCCAACTTATTCTTTATTGTCAGATCTCTCATCTCCATGTTAACGCTCATACCTTTAAATTTTTTTCAAATAACTCCCTTTAGGCAAAACAGAAAAAGCAATAGCTCCAGGGGCGCAAAAGAGCCATCAATTTCATGACAGCTCTCCGGTTTAATCTTTATGCTTATCCATCTGTGATCTCTAAGGACAGCTAATTGCCCTTCAGCAGCTCCCCTGCAATTGATATATTTTCCCGCGCATAGGATTGAAGCAGCTTTGCCGTATCATCAATATCCAGATTTTCCCTTACATTAGGCAACTTCATCATCATGGGCAGATTTACACCGGTAACGATCTCCACCTTTTTATCTTCAAGAAAGGAGATGCTCAAATTGGATGGAGTCCCGCCAAAGAGATCTGTCAGGATAAGAACACCTTTGCCCTTATCCACCAATTCTACCGCCTCGCCTATCTTCTGCCTAGCGTCTTCCTGAGTGCATGAAGGAACTATGGAGACAGCCATCACCCCCTCCATCTGCCCGACTATCATTTCCGTAGTAGCAATAAGTTCGCTGGCAAGGTTACCGTGTGTCACTACAACAAAACCTAACATATAACAAGCTTAGTATAAAACATATACGTACCCCCTATAAATAAAAGGCGAATCATTCTCCCATCATTTCATCTTTCAAGCTCTTTTCAAACTCAAGGGCAGGGTTGCGCCCCATAATCCTCAAGATATGGTTCCTGGCCGCAACCTCAATAATGGTGGTCATGTTCCTTCCCGGCGAAACAGGGAGAGTAATAACGGGAAGCTCCACATCAAACAAGGGATAGGTCTCCTCATCAAGACCCAACCTGTCATATTCATAGCTGGCGTCCCACTCCACAAGGCGAACCACCATATCAACCTGTTTTTCCACCCTTACGGCAGTGTTGCCGAAGATATCCTTGATATTGATTATTCCAAGCCCTCTAATCTCCATATGATATCTTATAAGATCGGGACTGCTGCCTAGTATATTGTTCGGCAGAATCTTTCTTACCAGAACCATATCGTCGGCAACAAGCCTGTGCCCCTTCGATATAAGGTCAAGGGCACATTCGCTCTTGCCAACGCCGCTTTTCCCCATTATGAGGATGCCTATGCCGAGGACATCGACAAGCACGCCATGGACACTCCTTGATTCTGTCAGCCTTTCCTCAAGAAGGCTTATAACCTTGGTAGTCAGCTTATCTGTTGGCAGACTGGTCCTCATGAGGGGGGTATCGGTAAGCTCGGCTTCCCGGCTTAATTCTTCCGGGACAGGCAGGCCAAAGGTTACAATAAAGCAGCTAAGCCCCAGAGAGAAGAGCACCTTTATTGCCAGAATGCGCTGCTCGTAGGAGAGACTTTCCAGATAGGACATCTCGGTATTTCCGAGTGTTTGGACCCTTTCCCTGTGGAGATGATCGGTAAATCCGGAAAGAGCAAGACCAGGTTTTTGAATCTTGGTGGAAGATATCTTATTTTCAAGACCTTTTGATCCTGAGATAATCTCCAGCTTTAACTTATAGCGAGTATCTTCAAGAAGGTCTTTTACCGTAAATAGATTCATATATTAAAGATTGGCAGGTTTGAGGAAAGAGAGACAGGAAGAGATAGCAGATTCAATGACATCGTTCCATGACCATGCCTCAGTATTTGGAATCCTCTTCAGAAAAGGCTCTAAATATTTCTTCCCTTGATTTCGCCTCCATCAGTCCCATTCTGAACTGAGGCTCTTTCATGAGTCTTGAAATTTTTGCCAGCGCCTTAAGATGGGTTCCGGAAGAATTTTCAGGCGCGATGAGAAGAAAAAAGAGGTGAGCCTTCCTATCATCCATTGACTCAAAGTCGATACCTTCGGTGCTTCGGGCAAAAACGGCTATAACTTCATCAATCCCGGGAACCTTACCATGGGGAATAGCCACACCGTCTCCAATTCCTGTGCTGCCCAGCTTCTCTCTTTCAAGAAGCACGTCCAGCAGCAGGTCAAGATTCAATCGTTCATCCTGCCTTACGGCAAGTTTTGCCATCTCTTCTATGGCTTCTTTTTTGCCTCCGGCCTTTAAATCTGAAATTATCAACTCTTCATCCAGTATATCAAGGATTTTCATTTACCTTAAAGCCCCTATGCCTGTCCGGGTTCAATAAGGCCGTAATTACCGTCTTTTCTTTTATAAACCACAGCTATGCTGTTACTAAGGTCATTAGTGAATACAAAAAACTCCCTGTGTAACAAGTCCAGCTGCATAAGGGCTTCCTCAACTGACATAGGTTTTGCAAAAAAATCCTCCATCCTTATAACTTCCGGCTTGGCTTCAGTATCAAAACTCTCAACCATATAGACAGACTCTTCAATCATCGATTCAACTGCACTAACTCTGGGCTTATGCCTCTTTATCCTTTCCTTGTGCCTTCTAAGCTGTCTTTCGATCTTGTCCATAACATTATCAATGGAAGAATACATATCTTCCGTCGCATCGGTCGCAGAAATGGCAAGCCCGTTTACCATAAGGTTTACTTCCGCAATATGGCGGAATTTCTCCACCGAAAGGACAACATTCGCATCTACAGGATTATCAAGATATTTTTTTGTTTTGGTAACCTTACCCTCGGCATAAGACCTTATAGCATCGGTCGGCTCCAAGTGCTTGAATGTAACAGAAACCTGCATAACAAAAATCCTCCTGATATAAGTTTAAATCTTAGTCAAAAACTAACAAATCATTGCAGATGTGTCAATTAAATTGTATCAAACTAAAGAGCTTAAGAGACGTCGTCTACCTTTGACAGCGCCCCTAATCAACTTAAAACAAAGCCGGCTCCATATACCCCTGCCAAGCGCTTCAAAAACATTGCTGCCACTCTTTGTCTATTGACGATTTCACCTTATTTTGATAGCCTTGCGACACGATTCAGCTCAAAAAAAACATATTAAACCAGATAATAAGGAACAGATTAAATGACAAAGGTAAAAACCCGTTTCGCTCCAAGCCCGACAGGATATCTACACATAGGAGGCGCACGAACCGCCCTTTTTAACTGGCTTTTTGCGCGCCACCACGGCGGGAAATTTGTACTCAGAATTGAAGACACAGATCTAGAGAGATCCACCCGGGAATCGGTAGATGCGATATTTGAAGGGCTGGGCTGGCTGGGCCTTGACTGGGACGAAGAGCCTGAGTATCAATCGAGAAGAACTGATATATATCTTGACCATATTGACAGGCTGCTCAAAGAAGGCAAGGCATATCGCTGCTATTGCAGCAAAGAAGAGCTGGATGAAAAAAGAGCACAGGCTATGGCGGAAGGGAGAAAACCCAAATATGACGGAAAGTGCAGAGAGCGCGGCGATCAGCCGGGCAACAGACCCTTTACCATAAGATTTAAGGCTCCAACAACAGGGGTAACGGCATTCGATGACATGATAAAGGGAAGAGTCTCTTTTGAAAACTCCGAGCTCGATGACCTTATCATTGCAAGAACCGACGGAAGCCCTACTTACAACTTCGTAGTGGTTGTAGACGATGCAACAATGGGAATAACCCATATAATCAGGGGAGACGACCACTTGAACAACACTCCCCGCCAGATTCTCCTCTACGAGGCACTAACTTACACAGCCCCCGAATTCGGGCATGTACCACTCATTCTTGGCGAAGACAAAAAACGCCTCAGTAAAAGGCACGGCGCCACTTCGGTAACGGCGTATAAAGATATGGGATACCTCCCCCATGCAATGATAAATTATCTTGCCAGACTCGGCTGGTCGCATGGTGACCAGGAGCTCTTCTCAATAGATGAGCTTGTAAAATACTTTGACTCCGATCAGATCGGAAAGTCAGCCGGGATATTTAACCCGGAGAAACTGTTATGGCTTAACGCCCACTATATAAAAGAATCCTCAAATGATTCCCTGGCTGAACTTATCAGGCCGATCATCGAAGATGGCGGCCAGAACCTTGCAGATGGGCCCGACCTTGCTTCACTTATAGCGATACTTAAAGACAGGGTCAAGACCACAACGGAACTGGCCGAAATGGCAAAGAGCTACTATCTTGAAGATATTGAAATAGATGGGGCAGCATCAACAAAATTCCTTACCCTTGAAACTAATGAGATACTTAAAGCGTTAGCATCAGGCATGGAGATGCTGGCTCCATTCGATGAGAACGAGGTAGAGAGGTTTTTTAAAGAGTTTATAGCAGAAAAAGGTCTCAAGATGAATAAAGTGGGACCAGCCGTAAGGGTGGCGCTGACCGGTGGAACGGCTAGCCCTGGAATTTTTGAAGTTATTGCCATCCTCGGGAAAGATAAAACTGTTTCGCGAATCAATAGAGCAATAAGGTAAAGGGATTAAAGGTCCATACGCTCTAAGATAGATCCGTCAAAGATCAAATGGAAGATATATGTATCTCAGGTCATGCCTGTGCGTACCTATAGCTTTTCTATCTTCAAAATTAAACTCAAGGGTATAAACAAAGGGGCTTTTTTTATTGTGGCATTTTTCTGCGCAGATATTATTTTGCTCTGAAGGCATGGTAAGGCCGCCTTCTTTCTTATAGTCATCCTGGGTATAAGTGCCTTTCTTCTTGACCATCATCTTTGAATAGATGCTGCCGGGACCGTGACACATCTCACACTGCACACCGGCAAGGTCGGGAGTAGTCTCAATATCAACAAAACCTCCAGGCTTCCCGAATCCGGTCACATGGCAGCCAAGACAAAGCGCCTCCCCGGTAAAGTCCATATCGGGATCGATACCGGCCTTCACCTTGGCCTTAGCCCTGACTCCAGGCTTCAATAGTTCAAAGGCTTTTGACATCCTGGTTTCGTCCCAGGAATCATAGTGCGGCAAATGACACATCATGCACTGCTCAACACCAACGTAGACAGGCTCCTCAGCCAACAGCCCTGACGGCAGCAATAACAGCATCAAGGAAAAAACAACCTGAACCAAATACATCACTTAAAGCTCCAATAAAAAATTATCTGCCACTAATGAAAGCAGAACTTAACTATCATTAAAACCGGGCAGAAGTCAAGAATTTTACGCGTATTCAGTATGTGCGGCAAAGGACATAAACAACTTCCAATTAAAAAACAAGGGCTACGCAGGCAAGTAAAAAGAGATAGTCGTTCCTATATCAACCTCACTTTCGGCCCATATGCGGCCCCCGTGCCCATCAATTATTTTCCTGCATATAGCCAGGCCGAGACCCGTTCCATACTCAGAGCCTCTATTAACCTGAAAAAATTCATCAAATATACGATCAACATTCTCAGGTAATATGCCACACCCGTTGTCCTTAACCGATATCGTTACACCGCCGCCACTCTCCTCTTTTACCGAAACGGCTATAGTGCCGCCATCGGGTGTAAACTTGACTGCGTTTCCTATCAGATTTACAACAACCTGCCTTATCCTCCCCTCTGAACAAACAATATCCCCCGGCATTTCAGGTATATCTATTTTCAGATCTATACCTTTTTTCTTAAGCAAAGGGGCAGTCCCTTTGGCAGCCGAGCTTACGAGCATTGAGAGATTATTCTTAGTCATCTCACCACTTAAATTACCTGATTCAATAGTATATATATCCAGCATTTCGCTAACAATAGAGCCCATATTTCTGGCAAACTCAAGGGCATTACTGACATGCATATCGATTCCTGAAATATTATTGTCGTCAATCTCAACGCGGACCATCTCAAGGGCACAGATTATTACGGTTAAAGGCGTCCTCAGCTCATGAACAGCCATAGACAAGAAATCCGTTTTCAGTTTATCCAGCTCCTTGAGCTTCTCGTTTACCTCTTTAAGTTCCAGATTTTGCTCTCTTATTCTTTTTTCCGCCATATGTTGCGCTCTTACAGAGCTCCTGCGATCTGCTGCCTTACCGACAACCATCCTCATGAGTTCATAATCGACAGGCTTTTGAATAAAATCCCACGCGCCCTGCTTCATTGCCTTGACCACAAGCTCTACCGTGCCGTATCCGGTGGCAACGACGACAGAAACATCAATATTTCTCTTATTGATCTCTCCTATCAACCACATCCCGTCATGCTTTGGCATGACAAGGTCAATAATAGCCACATCGAATGAAGAACTGAGCAGAGCGCTTAATCCGGCCTTTCCGTCTTCTGCCGTCTCCACCGAGAAACCATCCATTACAAGCATCTTTTTAAGGCTTTCCCTTAGCCTTTCTTCATCATCTACAATGAGTATCTTCACATTTTCAGTCATTTTCAGCTCCCCCCGCTTTTATAAGGCAGATATATGCTAGCGATAACTCCTTTTTCATCTTTCGATCTCAAATTGATATCTCCGCCATACCCCTTTACTGTACCGCAGGATATAGCAAGACCGAGGCCTGTGCCCTTTACCCCCCTTGTTGTATAAAAAGAGGGGTAAAGCTCCTTCATATCTTCTTCCATGATCCCGATTCCGCTATCTTCAACTGATGTGGAAACTGCCGGCACATCTATGCCGGCAACCCTTCTAAGCAGATCAGGTAGTTTGCCGCGCCGGAAAGTTCTATCTCTCGCGGCTCAACAACGGCAACAGGAACGGGTAAATCAGCCGCCCTTTGAGGTTTTTTTGAAGCGATATTCACTTGGAGTAACGCCTGTATGCCGCTTAAACTGCTTAAAAAAATTCTGCTGAGAACCGAAACCTGCCCTTGCAGCTATATCAGATATAGAGAGGCTCCCTTCAATTATCATAGACTTTGCCTTTTCCACCCTCAACCCATTAATATATCCGGAAAAACTAAGCCCCATATCATTTTTAAAGAGTTTTCCTATGTAGTCGCTGGAAGCGCATAAGTCTCTTGCAATAGTTCTTAAAGTAAGATGTCTTTGGTAATTGAGGTTGATATATTCAAGCGCTTCCTTCAATCTGGAACTGAGCCCGGCAAAATCGTTATCATCCATATCGCCGGATGGTATAAAGGCAGGATCAAGAACATTCTTGAGCCTTTTAACAAGATCATCGATTTTATAAGGTTTATTAATGTAACCACTGACATTCAGATCGGCGCACTGCTCGGCATATTGAAGACAGCTGTTTCCAGTCACTATTATTACTGGAACTTTATGACCGGAGGTTCTGATCACCTTAAGAAATTCAAGGCCATTCATCAAGGGCATGACGATATCAAGGACGATGCAATCTATATGCTCGGAACCAAGCCTCTCTAATGCCTCCATGGCGTCGGGGGCCGTTACAACCCTGAAATGATCGCCAAGCAATGTTGCGCACGACTCAAGCAGACGAACTTCATCATCAACAAGAAGGATCTTCTTTCCTTTCATCAGGTAAGACCTCTTTCAATGCTATATCAATTGAAAAACCCATACCGGAGGCTAGGCCTTAGTCTTCACAAGCTCGGCAAGAAGGTTACTCATACGGCAAAACTCTTCCACCGATATCGTTTCCGCCCTTCTTGACGGATCTATACATGCCCTGGAAAAGATAATATCAGAGTTTTCTGGATTGTCAAAAAACCTCTTTAAAGAATTTGAGAGTTTCTTTCTCCTTTGGGAAAATGCGGCCTTTACAAGGCGGGATAGCAGGTCCTCATCAGCTACATCAAAGCGCGGCCTGTCAAGTATTTTAAAGAAAAGCACGGCGGAATCGACTTTGGGAGGAGGAAAGAATGCTCCAGGCGGGAGTTTGAAAGAAAGGGAGATATCAGAATAGAGCTGCGGAAAGATGGAAAGGGCGCCATAGTTCTTTCCACCGGGTGATGCAACAATCCTTGAGGCGACCTCCTTTTGGAACATCAGAACCATGCAGTCGATAATATGCCTGGACTCTAGCAGCCTGAACAATATAGGAGTTGCCACATTATAGGGCAGGTTGGCAACGACCTTTATTCTGCCTGCAGGGCCCAATGGCAGGCTGTTAAAATCAAACTCCAGGGCGTCCGTCTCAATCACCCTTACGTTTTCATGAGCTCCAAACTCATCAGATAAAGTTTTACATAACCCCCTGTCCACTTCAAGGGCAAATACGCCGCATCCTTTTTCAGCAAGAAGCCTGGTAATTGCTCCCCTTCCCGGTCCTATCTCTACAACCGTATCTGAAGGCTCAATGGAAGCAAGACTGACTATCTTTATGGAAGAAGAGGGGTTAACGAGAAAGTTCTGTCCAAAGCGTTTCTTTGGCCTTGGCAGGTAATTTGATTCTAAATTACTTATCTTCTTTTTCCTCTATTACAGTTTTCTCTATCTCAATTAAGGCCTCTTTTTTGGCCCTCTTTTTGGCCCTCATCTTGGCAAGCATCTCTCTTTCCATCTGAACCACGGCATATGCCTTGAGCGTGACGAAATAGGCCACCGAGGCGGAAAATAATCCGGCAACAAGGCTGCCGATAGCGAGGGGCAAGATAAGGTCATGGCCCAAAACCATGACCTCATTAAGAGAGGAAAAATCTGGCATTTTAACGTCAGGCGTTCCCAGCAGGTACTTGCCTATCTTGAAATTATAGGTGTATATAGGGATAGCGGTCATCGGATTGCTGATCCAGACCCCTATAACCGCCGCAATCTTATTCTCTTTTAAAAGCATTGCAAAAAAGAAGGCAATCGGCATCTGAATACCCATCGTAGGCGTGAGCCCTATGAAGACCCCAAGGGCCATCCCCCTTGCAACTTCCTCGGCCGTTCCCCTTAGCCTTATAAATCTAAGATAAAGGTAGCGGAAAGGCCTGCCCAGCTGATGCCCCCTATACTTCATATTTTCCATCTGGCTGTTGCGTTCATGGAGAGATCGTCTCTTATCCCTTTTTTAAGATAGTGGCAACCAAGCGCAGCTATCATTGCGGCATTGTCTGTGCAAAGTATTGGAGAGGGAAAGAAGACTTCGACCCCGCATTTTGCGGCATCACGGCCCATATTTTCCCTCAGTCTGCTATTGCAGGCCACCCCTCCCGAAACGACTACCGTGCCTATACCGTGCCTTTGAGCCGCCTTTATGGTTTTTTTAACCAGTACGTCAACGACGGCCTCCTGAAAACTTGCCGCTATATCGCCGGTCATTTCGGGGACCTTATCAAGCGGCTGTTTCTTTATATACTGAGATGCTGCGGTCTTCATACCGCTGAAACTAAAATCGAGGTTATCTTTGGATATAAGCCCTCTCGGAAAGGATATGGCGTCAGCCCTTCCATGCTTTGAAATCCGGTCTATCTCTACACCCCCTGGATATCCGAGTCCAAGAACCTTTGCTACCTTATCAAGAGCCTCGCCGGCCGCATCATCTATAGTCCTTCCCAGACGCTCATAATCTCCAATGGATCTAACAAGATATAAGGATGTATGACCTCCCGACACGATAAGGCCGATATAAGGAAAGGGAACCTCTTTCTCCAGCAAAACGGCTGTAAGATGGCCCTCTATATGGTTTACACCCACAAGCGGTATATCTGCAGACAGCGCCATCGCCTTTGCAACAGAGACACCTACCAGAAGGGATCCGACCAGACCCGGCCCCTTTGTTACAGCAATCCCGTCTATCTCTTCAAGCGCAAGACCGGCATCTCCAAGCGCTGCAGTCACAACGGGGACGATGGATTCAATATGCTTTCTTGATGCGATCTCAGGAACGACCCCGCCATATATGGCGTGATCCTTTATCTGGGATACGATGATATTTGAAAGCAGCTCTCGTCCATCTGCAACTACGGCGGCAGCCGTCTCGTCACAGGACGATTCTATGCCTAAAATTTTCAAAAAAACTCCTGAAAAATGGAACCTGCATGACTTATTATCAAATCAAATCAAATCGTATCTGTGCCAGCAAGTTTGCCATAAACCACAAACCTATGAGGAAACAATCTTTACCATTTCACTAAAGTATTGACTTTATCTTGATATAAACTTATCATATGTTATCATATGTATCATTTTTCCAGCAAAGGAATAGTATGTAACGACAAGGAAAACCATCCATTAATAAAGGCACCTTAAACTAAATTAAAAAAATATAATGACATCATACAACCTTACACATCTGAAACAACTGGAAGCCGAATCCATACACATCATCCGCGAGGTAGTAGCCGAATTTGATAACCCTGTAATGCTATACTCCATAGGGAAAGATTCCTCAGTGCTTGTCCATCTGGCGCTAAAGGCATTTTATCCTGCACCTCTTCCCTTCCCTCTTCTTCACGTAGATACGACATGGAAATTCAGGGAGATGATTGAATTTCGTGACAATTTTTGTGAGAAAAGGAAACTAGACCTCAGGGTCCACGTCAATAAGGAAGGAAAGGATAAAGATATCAACCCCTTCGATCACGGCTCAGGGACATACACGGATATAATGAAGACCCAATCGCTGAAACAGGCCCTGGATCTGGGGAAATATGATGCAGCCTTCGGCGGCGCCCGGCGAGATGAAGAGAAGTCGAGGGCCAAGGAACGCATCTATTCCTTCCGAGACAGCAAACATCAATGGGACCCCAAAAACCAGCGACCGGAGCTATGGAACATATATAACGGCAGGGTAAAAAAAGGTGAGTCCATAAGGGTCTTTCCCATATCCAACTGGACGGAACTCGACGTATGGCAGTATATACATCTGGAGAATATCGAAATAGTGCCTCTCTATCTTGCAAAAGAGCGGCCCGTAGTTGAGCGGGACGGGAACCTCATTATGGTTGATGACGAAAGGTTCAGGCTTCTTCCCGGCGAAGAGCCTGAAATGAAGGTAATAAGGTTCAGGACGCTGGGCTGCTATCCGCTTTCGGGCGCAATAGAATCTACGGCCTCAACGCTACCGGAGGTAATTCAGGAGATGCTCCTTGCAAGACAGTCTGAAAGGCAGGGGCGTGTCATAGATCATGACGAAGCTGCATCGATGGAGAAGAAGAAGAGAGAGGGGTATTTCTAGATGAGCGCCAAGCAGAAAGCCATGGATACAAAAGAAGGGCATACAAGCGAACAGGACCTGATTGAAAAGGATATCCTTACCTACCTGAAGAGGCAGGAGAATAAGGAACTGCTGCGACTTATCACATGCGGCTCCGTTGATGACGGTAAAAGCACCCTTATCGGGCGGCTTCTTCACGACACAAAGCTCATATACGAAGACCAGCTATCTACCTTAAAAAAAGACAGTAAAAAGATGGGTTCGGCTGGAGGGGAACTGGATCTCGCACTTCTCGTTGACGGCCTTGCAGCAGAAAGGGAGCAGGGGATTACCATTGACGTGGCCTACCGCTATTTCTCCACGGAAAAACGTAAATTCATAATAGCCGACACACCGGGGCATGAGCAATATACCAGAAATATGGCAACAGGCGCATCAACCTGCGATCTTGCCGTCATCCTGATAGATGCGCGCAGCGGGGTCATGCCGCAAACAAAGAGACACAGCTTTATCTGCGCCCTTCTTGGAATAAAACATATAGTTGTCGCCATAAACAAGATGGATCTCGTTAATTTTGACGAAGAGGTGTTTAACAAGATACGCGACGACTATAAGTCTTTTTCCGCAAGACTCGATATAGATGATATACACTTTATGCCCATGTCAGCCCTCAAGGGGGACAATATCGTAAATGCCGGCGAAAATATGCCATGGTTCAAATCAGGCCCGCTTCTAAACTATCTGGAAACGGTCCATATAGGTTCTGACCGCAACCTCATCGACCTGCGCCTTCCCATCCAGTATGTAAATCGGCCCGATCTCAACTTCAGGGGATTTGCCGGAACTATGGCATCGGGCATAATCCGCCCCGGCGACGAAATAGTTGCGCTGCCGGGTGGCCAAAAAAGCCGGATAAAGAACATAGTCACCTATGACGGCAACCTGGAAGAGGCCTTCCCACCTCTTGCCATAACTGTAACCTTGGAGGATGAAATAGACGTTAGCCGCGGGGATATATTGGCTCACCCCGGCAACCTCCCCAAGGTGGAGCGAGACCTTGAGGCCATGGTTGTCTGGATGGCGGAAGAGTCCATGGCTGCGGGCAATCAATATCTATTTAAGCATACATCCAACCTTGTAGGAGGCTCACTTACCCAGCTTCGCTACAGAATCAATATAAACAAGCTTCAAAGCGAAGAGGCTATGGGGCTGGGATTAAACGAGGTTGGCAGATGTCATATCTCGCTAGACAGAGCGATCCCCATAGACCCCTACCGGAAAAACAAAACTACAGGCTCCTTCATCATTATAGACAGGCTTAATAACACTACCGTCGGCGCCGGCATGATCATAGACCGCAGGTCAAGCGAGAAGGATACAGTCAACTTCTGGGAGACTATCGGTCCTGCATCTACACTCAAGCGCCAGACAAGCAGGGTATCTTTTGAAGAAAGATGCAGTCGTTTCGATCAAACCCCCAGGACACTCCTTATTACCGGGCTTACAGGCTCGGGAAAGACCTCCATCGCCTACGCCCTTGAAAGGCGTTTATTCGATGCCGGACGCAGCGTTACGGTCTTGGATGGAGAAAATATGCGTCTGGGCATCAGCAAAGATCTTGGCTTTAGCGCAGAGGAACGTTCAGAAAACATGCGCCGGGCCGCAGAGCTGGCAGCCCTCATTAACGCTTCAGGCCTTATCTGCATATGCTCCCTTGTTGCGCCAAACGCCCAAGTCAGAGAAAAGGCGCGCGAGCTTATAGGCAGAGACTCTTTCATCGAGATATTTCTATCCGCCCCCATTGAGGTATGCAGAGAGCGTGACACAAAAGATCACTACAGGAAGGCGGACAGAGGCGAACTTCGCGACATCCCCGGCCTCTCAGCGCCATACGATATACCCGAATCACCGGACCTTACGCTGGAAACAGACAAGCTCTCTATCGACGAGTGCGTTGACCGGATTATGCGGCTACTGGAGAGATAGAGGCGGCCATCCGGATGGAGCAAATCACACAACCCCATAGTCAAGCACTCTCTGAGCTAATCGTCAACGTAGAAAGGGCAGCTGAACTTCAAAAGAAATCTGTAAACTTCAAGTCTATAGATCTGGACAGAAAGCAACTTTCAATCCTTGAACTGCTCATAAGCGGGGCACTATCTCCACTTAAGGGGTTCATGAGCCAGGCCGATTGCCGCTCCGTCACTGTCGACATGCGGCTCCAGGACGGCACCTTCTGGCCCCTTCCCATCACACTGGATATTGATAATAAGCTTGCAAGCTCCCTGGAAACAGGAGAAAAGCTTGCGCTCAGAGATGGTGAGGGGCTCATGATTGCGGTGCTGACTGCAGAGAGCATCTGGAGCGATGACAGTAAAGCAATCCATCATATAGGCGGAAAGATCGAGGCCCTGCAACTCCCCATCCATAACGACTTCAGCGACCTTCGCAGCACGCCCGAAGAAAGAAGGGAGTTTTTCAGGAAAAACGGGTGGAGGAGAGTTGTCGCCTTCCAGACTGACAAAATCCTTCACAAACGCAGCATGGATTCAATACGCCTGACCGCCGAAACTATTGATGCAAATATTGTCATAGACTATGCAGACGGATCAGACCGGCCCGATGAGAGCTGCCATTACACCAATATCCGCTGCCTTAGGGCGGCCCTGCTTCATTACCCACGCGGCATGGGCAGATTAGGCATAGTCCCTGTTGAGCCGCCGGGCAACTCCGCCGGGAGGATACTGCTAAATGCAATTATAAGCAAAAACTACGGCTGCACGCACCTTCTGCTCGACGACGAAACAGTTTCCAGTGACACAATAACTACCGTTAAAGGGTATGAAGGCGAGCTCGGTGTAGGTATCCTTACGCCTTCACGCAATAAGAAGGACGAGCAAGCCCTGATATCAGAGTCAGCGCTGAAAAAGATGCTGGAGGATGGCATGGAAATTCCTCCCGATTTTTCATACAAAGAGGTGATAGATGAGATGAAAAAGGCATACCCCCCAAAGGAAAGGCAGGGGTTTACGCTGTTTTTCACCGGATTCTCAGGCTCGGGGAAATCCACCATCGCAAACATAGTTATGACGAAACTCCTTGAGATAGGAGGCAGAAAAGTCACCCTCCTTGATGGCGATATTGCCAGAAAGAACCTGTCAAGCGAGCTTAATTTTACAAAAGAGCATAGAGACCTCAACATCACAAGGATAGGATTTGTGGCAAATGAGATTACGAAAAATGGAGGCATAGCCATCTGCTGCCCCATAGCCCCTTATGAAAGCATAAGGGAGCTTAACAGGGAGCTGATATCGGCAAACGGCGGATATATAGAGATACATGTTAATACCCCTATTGAGGAATGCGAGAAGAGGGACAGGAAAGGTCTATACGCAAAGGCAAGGGCCGGCATTATCAAAGGGATGACTGGAATAGACGATCCCTACGAAATCCCTAAGGATCCTGAGCTAAGGCTGAATACGCTGAAAATGAGCCCCGAAGAGGCGGCCAATGAAGTGATTTTATACCTGGAAAAAGAACGATATATAAAATAATACTTTAGATTCAAGCTATCCTGGAAACAAGCTCTGCGGCATTCTTCCTTGCCAGTTCAAACTCATCTTCCGTCATCCCAGCCCCCAGCGCCACCTTTCTTGCAAAATCAAGCGGCATCAGGTCACCCGGCGAGTGGGCATCACTGTTAACGACCAGTTTTAAATCAACCTTCCTCGATAAAGACAGGATATGCCCGTTAGTCAGGGAGTGCCCCTTTCTTCCCGATATCTCGATACATACGCCCCTTTCTCCGGCAAGCCTGGCCTCATCAAGTGAAAGTAGCCCGGGATGAGCAAGGATATCTACCCCAGCTTCAATGGCGGCCAGATTCGTCCCCTTGCAGACAGGCTCGGCAATAGTCTCGCCATGCACAACTACCAGCCTTGCGCCGAGCTGCCTGGCTCTAGTTGTCAAATCGGATATCAGGCGGGGCGGCACGTGCGTGAGCTCTATGCCGGGAATAGCCTTGATATCCCACTCATTTGAGACATCACTACATACCCTTACTATATTCGGAATTATAATATCGAGATTGGATGAGTCTCCATGATCGGTTATGGCTATGACTTTATATCCTGCATAAGCAGCCCTTCTTATCAGCTCGGAAGGCCCCAGTTCACCGTCACTGAACAAACTATGTGTATGAAGATCTATCATTACAGTCTCCTGTCTTTCAGGCGATTCTTAAAAACGAATCAAGAATAGCGCGGACCAAACTATCGGCGCCTTTAGCTTCAGCCTCTTCTATAGTCATTTGAAACTTCCCCCTTTTCCCGGGAAGGTTGATGTCCTGCTTCATATTTATCAAGGCGGTATCAATATTCATTGTTTCCTTGATGCAATGAAGCAGATCCATATTAAGTTCATCATTGTTGCCGTCTCTCAACATAATAGCTCCAACAGAGTCTCCCATCAAGGCCGGCCAGAGAGGAGCCGAAGAAAAGTCTATGGGGAACAAGATAAAAAGAAGGGTAATATTATCGCTCGCCTTTATCCTGCCCAGCTCTCCAAAACGGTTTTTTCCCTTGCTTGCCGTAGAAAACTCTGATGCAAAGGCAAACCCGTTTACAGTTGAAAGGATGTCCATCAACATTTTAAGGTGATCCGCCTGATTGCAAAAAACAGGGATCTTGACGACATCCATATCCCGGCCTTCTCTGGATGTTATCTTCAAAAAATCCTTTATGGCAAAGGCCTCGTCAGACGTTAAAAGAGGCGTCTCCTTCTTGTCGTCTGCCGGCTTATCTGTACTTAAGTCCAGCACCCCTTTTGATACAAGGGTATTTATCGTCATCATTACTTCATAATCCGGATATGAACTATAATCCAGAATGCCCCTCACATTTTTGTAATATGAAAGCAGTGAGATAACCTCCTTTGTAAGAGGCCTTAAGTTCCTGGGGATTCGGGAGGGATCTATTTTAAGGGCAATTGTCGAGTCCATTGGAGGAAATTCCCTTTCCATCCGCTTCCACTCATCAAGCTGCCTCATCCCCTCCATTAGAAGTGAATCGGTTGGCTTCCCTATAAGAGCATCAGGATTAAAATCTTTAGGGATATATTCAAATTTTCCCGAATCCCAGGTAAGGAGCCTGTATACGGCCTTCTCACCCGAAGCTCCGCCTGTCGTTGCGTTAAGAATCTTGCCTTCCCTTAGAAAAACCATCCCTTCTTCAAAGGTCTCTTCCCTTCTTACAACTAGAACGCCACTTTTTTTGTTCATGCCAAAGATCTGCAGTATATCGACGAGAGACATCTGGGCAAGATTCCCTTCTATCTCTTTCGTCTCGGACTGGACTTCCGTCGCTTTTTCCTTCTTCATGAAGGAGGCGTCCACCCTGGTAACCACCTCTTCCACATTAAACGGTTTTTTTACGATGGAATCCTGGAAAAAGGGGAGATAGGCGGGATTGATATCTCCCGAACTCAAAAAAACGAAAGGCAAACCTTTGGTCTTGGGATTACTTTTCAGTATCTGGGCTATTTTCACGGCGTTCAGCAGGGGAAGCTGAATATCGGTCACAATAATATCAGGCAAGTCCTCAACTGCACGACGGAGAGCCGTAGGACCATCCTTTGCGTAAAGGACCTCTACGCCTCTCTCTTTAAATGCCTTCCCCAGAAGTACGGCCGTCTCCTTATCCGGCTCCGCAAGGAGTATTCTTTTTTTATTTCCCATAATTTTCTATAGCCACTGAAGCAGGTAATGATCGCGTAGTTTTGATATCATTTTCTCGACGGTATAAAGATCGGAGGTATGGAATGCCCTGGGGCCGCCGGCCTCTTCCTTCCCGAAATATGCATAACCGGCCTCTTCATTCAGAAAAAGCACCGTACTTACAGGTTCTTCACCGTCCTTTAGATAAACAGGTGTTATATTCGGAATATTCCAAACTTCATCTCCCCTTCTTCCCACAACAAAGACCCTGACCGCAAGGGCATCGTCGGCCTGACCGATCCTCCTGCAAAAATCATCGCTGGGAGAAACCGTATCTACACCCAGAAAAAGAACGCCCCTTAGAAAAGGCCTTGATATCAGCTCTGCCACGAAGAGGTCCCTGATATTATTAAAAAGAGTTTTATCATACTTTGTATATACATATGGAGCGGCGGCAGAGCAGATATCCTTATACTCTTCCTTAGATGGCGGAGCTTTGGCACTCGTCATAAGCGCCTCAACAGATTCCCAGTAACCCTTGTCAAGGAGATCAAGATTAAGAAAACGGTTTCTTCTTAAATCAATGGCCCTCTTCCTTAATTTATTCAACAGGGCATCTGCATCCTGCCCATCCTTCGGGAAGGAAGCTGAAACGAGCAGGAGGTCGATGGGAGAACTGCTTACTCCATCGCTAACATACCTTATTCCTGCAATCCCCTCCTCTATCCTTTTGGCGGCCATTATGGAACCGAAATAGTCCGTTTCCGGAAAGAGCAGGTAAAATTCGCCATCGCCCATATTGGCATATACATCTGAATACCTTATAACGGCTGACACCTTTTTGGTGATCTTTTTTATGCTCTTTCGTATACAGCCTGCCGTAAAGCGCGACCTTAACTCGGCCATATTATCTATCTTAAATATAGCCAGCGAGAAAGGTCTCCTGTAGCGCGCAGAAGTGAAAATCTGCCGGTTTAAACAATCGGCAAAAAAGCGATAACTGTATATGCCGAAGTCCTTATCAATAATGGAGTTATCCTCAAGAAGGGATATCTTTTCCGCATTAGTCAGCGCCGTTTGAGAAAATTCCGCAATTATCCCTGCGAACTTCAGATCCCTGTCATCAAAGCTGCGTCCGCCTTTTTTGCCGGAGAGTTCAATGACGCCTATGCCCCCTCCCTGCAGCAGCAACGGAATAAAAAGAAGATCTTTCGTCTCTTCATTCTGATAAAAAGGCAGACCCGCCTCTACCCCGTTTTTCCATATATCCTTGTCCCTCTTCAGCACCTTCCGGCTGACATTATCCTCTTCGACCGTTGAAGATATGATGGACCAATCCCCATCGACACCATCCCTGGAAAACCAGAAAAAACCCTTTTTGGCCCCTGTTTCAGCAATCATGACATCCGTTAGATGATCAATCAGCACTGAAAACTCATTGACCGACAATATCCTCAGACATGTCTTGTATATGGATAATATCTCGAAATATTCGACTGACTCCTGAATAAGCTTGGAATGCCTTGCAAGAACCTTCTGCCTTTTCAGAAGCTTTCTAAGGGCATAAACAAGCTCACTGCCGTTAATAGGCTTTAATATATAGTCGGCCGCCCCGCTCTTCATCGCCTCAACGGCGGTCTCAAGTTCGGATACCTGTGTAACAATAATGATATCCTGACCCGGCTCGACCTTCCTTATCTCCTCTATAGTCCTTATGCCGTCCCAATCAGGCATAAGCATATCGGTAATCACCACGTCAAAACGCTCGCTTTTTACCGCTTCCAGCGCCTTGGCACCGCCGTCAGCGCTCGTTACGATAAAGCCTTCATTGGCAAGAATATCTGCATAAAGCTCCCTAAAAAACTTCTCGTCATCCACTACAAGAATTTTAGCCTTATTCAAGCCGCCCTCCTTTCAATAAAACTCCCGAGGCGGCGCCCGCAACTCCGCCAAGAGAATCTGCAAGGAGGTCAAAGAGGTCGCTATCTCTATGGGCGACAAAATACTGATGAAATTCGTCTGTAGCTCCATATATTGCCGCCATAA
The DNA here is from genome assembly GCA_032250935.1 of bacterium. GTDB lineage: Bacteria > Desulfobacterota > JADFVX01 > JADFVX01 > JADFVX01 > JAVVFD01. The sequence goes on along the minus strand of JAVVFD010000002.1, from coordinate 13,549 downwards.
TAACGGATAAAAAAGCAGCTTTCTTTACATCCATCCCCTCATAAAGGGCAGAGAAGAGGAGAAAGGCAAATATCGCATATTCAATGAAGTGAATCAGTTTATCCGCCATAAAGATATCCGGGATTGGAAGTGGAGAGGGGGTTGAAAGCGACGAAAGAAAAAAAATAAGAATTGCGTAGGCAACAACAAGAAACCACTTGATCCTTTTTCTGCCGGAGGTGGTATTTAAAACCTCGAATCCTGTCATTTTAATAATCCCTGCCGGGAAAATCTATAATTTGAAAAACCCGGCAACAGGTAAAGCAGATAAATAGAATAAGGTGATCAAAAGTCTTTAGGGACATCCTACATTTTATATCTGCCAAAGTCTTCCTCCGGAAGGTTTTCAAGGATAGATGTCAACTCCTCGCCGCTCTTATCCTTTACGGTATCAGCAGAAAGATCTAAAGAGAGGTCCATTATCCTTGACTTTGCAATTATGCTCTCATTTACCAAAATAGGAACAGAGCACCTCATCGCAAGGGCAATGGCATCGCTGGGCCTTGAGTCGACTTCAACAGATTCACCCGTGGGCAGCATGATATGAATACTGGCATAAAAAACATTATCTTCAAGGGCCGTTAGCAGCACCTTCTTAACGGAGGCTCCAAGCGACCCTATGATATCTTTAACCAGGTCGTGCGTCATGGGACGGACGATTTCTGTCTTTTCAAGTTCCGTCAATATGGAGGCTGCCTCCATAATACCTACCAATATAGGAAGGACGTTTTTCTCATCCATATCCTTTAGTATGACCACAGGGACAAGATTTGAACTATCTACGATTACTCCCGTTACTTTCATGTCGATAAATTTCATATACTATTTATACCTTTAATACCGATAATTTTAATGTAGTTCAATCAGCTCGCCATAGAGCGACTTAAGATTACCTTCAACTATCCTTACAGGCACGGTTTTGAATGCAAGTGATTCATCTCCCTTAAAAATCACCACCTTGTTACCGGCCGACCTTCCCATCATCATACCTTCTCTTTTCTTGCTTGTCCCTTCCACCAGAACAAGGGCCACCTTCCCCTCTTCGGCCTCATTTCTTTCGCTCGTATGTCTTTCCTGGAGCGTTTGAAGCATTGCCAGCCTCTCATCTTTTTCCTCTTCGGCAACAGTATCTTCAAAATCAGCCGCAGCAGTTCCCGGCCGCCTGGAATATTTAAAGGAAAAGGCGGAGTCATACTTTATCTTTTCCATAAGCTCCAGGGTCTTTTTGAAATCAGCATCGGTCTCGCCGGGAAAGCCTACTATCATGTCGGTAGTAATCGATATATCGGGGACTACGCTCTTTAGCCTCTCCACCTTTTCAATATAGGAATCCACCGTATAGACCCTCTTCATCGCCTTCAGGACGTCGTTAGAGCCCGACTGAACTGGCAGATGAAGATGGTTGCAAAGCTTATCAGTCTCTCCGAAGGCGTCAATGAGATCATCTGAAAGATCTTTTGGATGTGAGGTGGCAAAACGTACCCTTTCAAGGCCGTCAATGGCTGCCACCTTCCTGATAAGGTCGGGGAAACTGACGGTATCGCTTGAACCGTTCCCGTAGGAATTGACATTCTGCCCGAGCAGTGTAAACTCCTTAACGCCCTGCTGAACAAGAACTGATATTTCCTCCAGTATCTCTGAATATGGGCGGCTCGTCTCGCGCCCCCTTACATAAGGGACTATGCAATATGAACAAAAATTATTGCATCCCCTCATGATGTTCACAAACGCCTTTAATCCGCCCTCTTCAGGCGCCGGATATACGAGCGGCTCGGGAGAGTCAAAAAAGTCCGTTTCAGAACGATGGCCCCTTTTTTCCTCAACCTCCTTTATCATATCCGGCAGGCGATGAATATTGTGGGTCCCGAAGACTATATCGAGATGGGGCGCCTTCCTGAACATCTCGTCTTTCTCCTGCTGGGCAACGCAGCCGCCAACCCCTATGATGATATCGGGGCGATTTTTTTTAATCTTCTTAAAACGCCCCAGCTCGGAATAGACCTTGTGCTCCGCCTTCCACCTGATGCTGCAGGTATTAAGAAGCAGTATATCGGCTTCCCTGGGCTCGTCGGTATGCCTTATATTCATATCGGCAAGAAGCCGCTTTATTTTACTTGAATCGGCGTCGTTCATCTGACATCCGAATGTCCTTAGATATAGTTTCCTGGCTCTTTCCATATGAGCAATATTAAAGGAAAAGCGCCTTTAAAATCAAGATAATTGAGGGTTTATGTAGTAATTGGAAGCATCCTTAACAATGCCGCAGCAAGCCGATGCACCTACCGCTGGCAGGCAGATTCATATCTTCCCTATAAACTTCTGGACAGTCCGTTCATATAATTCGAATCCGGCTATGTCGTTGTGACCTGCGCCTTCGATCAGGACCACTTCCTTTGGCCCCCTGATATGCTCGATCAGGGCTTTAGTCCTCCTGCCGGGAACAATATTATCGCTTCCGCCGTATATGATGCAAAGAGGGCCCCTGTAATTTTTCAGATACTTTACAGAGTCGAACCTGTGTCTTAACATGATGCTTACGGGGAATATTCTAAACCGCTCTCTCGCCATATTAATCATGCTGTCATAGGGAGACACAAGGATCATTCCGGTCACCTTCCTTACGCTCGACAGATAAGCGGCAACGCCTGAACCGAGGCTCCTTCCGTAGAGGATCACCTTTTCAGGCTTATATTTTGAGGTGATATCATCATAAATAAGCCCGGCATCGGCGAACAAGCTCTTCTCACTGCTCTTACCGCCGCTAAGACCATATCCCCTGTAATTAACAAGCAGGATGGCGTACCCCTTTTTATCGTAGTGTTCCATGATATTCCCGTAGACATCCTCGGCGTTGCCGCCGTAGTAGATAAGCAGTTTATCACCGGCATATTCCTTATTGACCAGCCAGCCGCGCAGTTCAACCTTCCCGTCCTCAAGACGATACTCTTCTACGTTTTTAAAGTTTGACAAATCCCCGTAGTCTGCCCTAACGGGGAAGAAGATGTAGGAATCCTGCATAATATATATGAGAAAGGCAAGAGAGAGGTATATGGCAACAATGTATGTAAGCATTCTAACTGTTAGTGCTTTCATCCAGCCTGTTCTTTATTCCGGGTTTTTTGATCTTTAGATATATCCCCATGATTCATTCTGCTTCGAGGATTACGGGCGGGCAGGAGGCAACAAACATTAAAGATTTATCTCCTGCCCTTCATACATGGCGAAGCAGTCCAGGAAAGAGTCCTTTTCCCTGACTACCCTTTTGCAGCCCTCCACTATCTCGTCAAGAGCTTCATCGGCGCGCTCCTGGTTATGGTGAAAGAGCCCGAAACTCATGACTCCTGCCTCAAGGGCGAGCTTTAGTGCATCCTTATACGTGGAGTGCCCCCACATCCTGGTGATTTTGTATTCATCCTCGCTATACTCGGCGTCATGCACCAGCAGGTCAGCTCCCGCTGAAAATTCGAGATAGTCCTTGTAATCAAGACCACCTTCATGCTTGAAGGAGAGTTCGTTGTCCGTCAGAAAAACGAAAGACTTTCCATCCTCCTCGAAGCGATAGCCTAGCCCCCGGTTCGGGTGACTTAGAACTATGGGGTGAATCATGACAGAGCCGATTGAAAAAGGTTCGTTGCAGATCTCATGGCCGGAAATATCTGCGGCCACGTCGTTAAAGCCGATAGGAAAGTAGGGAGCGGACATGGATTCTGCAATCATTTGCCTTACAGATTCCCGGGCAAAGGGACAGCCGTACATCTTGATCTTCGTCCCCTTGAAATAGATCGGCTTGAAAAAAGGAAAGCCCAGAAGATGGTCCCAGTGAACGTGGGTGAAAAGAATGTTAATATCCTTTTTCCCTTCTTTCAGGAGAGTGGCGCCGAGCTTTCTGATGCCGGATCCCGCATCAACAATAATTACATCATCATTTTTACTTCTTATTTCCAGGCAGGTTGTGCTCCCGCCGTATTTGCTATATTCATTCCCCGATACAGGAATAGACCCTCTGGCCCCCCAACATCTTATCAACATAGAAAACTCCCTTCATATTTAATAGTGATTCTATATGTATCACAAAAAACCCGATTTGCAAAATAAATGAGCTCCTTGCAAAAGTATTTATTCCTTTTCACTTAAGTATCGCCGAAGAACATCTCCAACATTATCTTTATATTATCCTGCTGCTTTAGATGCTCCGAACCCGACTCAGGTTCGATACATGATGCAGGGGAAGGGCCAGATTCACAAGAGAAGCGATAAAAAAGCGGCAGTTTGGACAGGGGGTTTTTATAGCTTGATTAAGCGCATGGCAATCAATAGAATAATATTTTAAACTCAAAGAGCCGAAGCCGGTCACCCCAGAGTCAAATATATGATCCTTCTCCACGCGCCTGAACTGGACGAGCTCTCCCCCTGCCCATATCTGCCGGGCAAAGAAAAGCAGTTCGAGCAGTTCCTTGCAGATGATCTGAATGAGAAGGAGATGGCCTGCCTCCTCGCAGAGGGCTGGAGGAAGTTCGGCATACATTTCTTCAGGCCTTCGTGCCCCGAATGCAAAGAGTGTCTGCCCCTGCGAGTGAAGGCCCGGAGCTTCATACCTTCAAAGAGCCAGAAAAGAAATCTCAGGAATAACAGCGCCATTGAAGTAAAATTCGGCCCTCTATCATACAGCCCACGGATATATGAGATATACCAGGCCCATTCAATGGAACGTTTTTCTCAGACAACGAGTCTTGAGGACTTCCTCTTCGCTTTTTATTCGCCCTCCTGCCCTGCCATACAATCGGAATATTATCTGGACGGGGAACTGATAGGAGCGGGCTTTCTCGACAAGAGCGCAGATTCACTAAGCAGCGTCTATTTTTTCTTCGATCCCGACTACTCAAAGCTGGGCATAGGCACCTTCAGCATCCTAAAAGAGATAGAGCATGCGCGCTCTCTGGGCCTGCCATACTACTATCTCGGCTACTATGTGCCCGGCTGCAAAAGGATGGCCTACAAAGACACTTTCCGCCCAAGGGAGCATTACGACTGGGAAGGGGGAAACTGGGTTGATGAAGATAACTAGTGTCCATCCGGAAACCCCGAATACTCTGGCTCCCATGCTCCTGCCTGGGAACCTTGTCGCGGTGTGCCCGCTGAGTGCGGGATGTGCATTCCCACGCGGGAGCGTGAAAACGAGATATGGCAGATTTAACAATGCATCTTGCCGTCCCTTATGCTACAGGGTAAAGAGTAACTTACGAAAATACAAACGGAATTCTTTGATCTCATTTTCCGAAGGGTGCAAATTTTCAGAATATATCAGCTAAAGAACTTGAAATTACTGTCCGAAAAGTTAATAATCGGTCAAGAAAGCGCCTTAACTACCAGACCCCCTGCTTAAGTCTTTTATCGATCTTCAGGTGATGCGCCTGGAGCTTAAATCTACCCGTTATGCCATAAGGAGATATGTATGTACATAAAACTCGATGAAGAAGTGGAGCGATTACTCTGTTGCTCCATGTGCAAAAGCGAGCTCTTTAAATACGATGAGTGCTTCATTTGCAGCTCCTGTGGACTCATATTTCCGAAAAGAGCCATAAAAACAAATGAGAATAAAGAAGAGTTTGCCTTCGATTTTCGTATTTCCCATCCAACTTATTGCTTGCCAGAAGGCCATATCGCTTGGGATGACGCACAATCTGAGTATAAGCAGTACCACGAGAGGAGTGTAAAGGACGACTTGTTAAAAGAGTACATGGCTGAAATAGACTCAGTCCGTGAAATTTATACCGATGAATACCATATTAAAGGCAGAGTACTTGACGTTGGTGGACACCAGGGACGTCTTAGACAGTACCTTGGAGTTGATGTAAACTTATATGTTTCTGTTGATCCATACATAAACATATTCTCGGGCATCGAACAACAACCTAACCTTCTACATGCATACTCCTGCCTATCGAAGCCGTGTAACTTCATTACAGCCCATGCAGAGTATCTCCCATTTAAGTCTGGCTCCTTTGATTGGGTTCATATGAGATCAGTGGTTGATCACTTTGCTGACCCATATCTTGCTTTTCTTGAGGCATATAGATGTTCCAGGGTTGGAGGGAGGCTTTTGGTCGGTTTGACCATAGACGAGAATAAAGTGGAGCCAGCAACACTTCCGTTGCTAATTCGCGTAGCTGAGAAATTTAAAAAAGAAGGCTTCCTTGGCCTATCTGGTGCTGTTTATCAGAGCTTCCGCAATCTGCTAACCCTTAACAGAGTGGTTCACCACGAAGATGACCACATGTTTCGCTTCACACATGGAACATTGTTAGATCTATTTGACAAAACTGGCTGGGATGTCATCAAGGAACATTGGCAGAAACCCCCTTTCCAATTTTGCATTTACGCATGCGGACAGAAGAGAGCTCCATTGATCTCGACCCAATCGTATAGCCGGGGGATTACCCCCCCCCGGCCCAAACACCACCTAGCATTCTGGTCCGCACTATTTGGTTCGGAAAGATTGCCGGGCCGCAGTCGTATAGTGAAGTTTATCCACAGCTCCTTAATTGATATAAGACCTCATTATGCAAGGCACTTGTTCGTCATTCCAGACTAAGTAGTCAGGGATACCTTGAATCTACTTCACCCCATCAGTTCAGCCCATGCAGGGCGAACACAAGGCTCCTCACTCAGAAAGGCTAACAGCCGTCTGACTTGGATCAAAACTTTTAATAAATCGCTTGCAGGCAAGCCGGATCTTTAAATATAAACCGATGATGAATAATAATATTATTATAATTGAAGGCGACATCACAACTGCTCCGGTCGATGCGATCGTAAATGCTGCCAATCCGCAAATGCTGGGGGGAGGGGGCGTTGATGGCGCTATTCATAGGGCGGCGGGATCAAAACTGCTGGAAGAGTGCAGAAAGGTAACGCCTCATAACGGCATCCGTTGCCCCATAGGCGAGGCGCGCATAACCTCCGGCGGCAATCTAAAGGCTAAATACGTAATTCACACGGTAGGCCCCAGATATAAAATCGATGCAGGTCCTGAAGCCTTGCTCGCGTCGTCCTATAAAAACAGTTTGGATCTGGCTGTTTTGCATAAATGCGAGTCAATTGCATTTCCTGCGATATCCTGCGGTGTGTTCGGCTACCCTCCCGAAGAGGCCGCTCGAATTTCACTGGCCGTCTGTCAAAGAAAAGAGTATAAAGACCTTGAAATTTACTTTTATCTATATAGCAGAGAAATGCTTGAGCTGTGGAATTCAGCCCTTGAAAAAACAGCCCATGACCTGCTGCCATAAACATAAACCTCTTACTTTAAAACAAACACCCTATGTCATTTGCCTCTCTCGGGCTCTCCAGGCCCCTTCTTCGCTCCATTGATGACGTCGGCTATAAAAGGCCCACCAGGATCCAGATAGAGACGATCCCGGCTATTCTCTCCGGCAGGGATGTTATGGCCGCAGCCGAGACGGGCACGGGCAAGACGGCCAGCTTCACCCTTCCCATGCTGCAGCGTCTTTCAGATAGCGGGTCGGGGGTCAAATCAAATCATATCCGAGCCCTCGTCCTTACACCGACTCGCGAACTGGCCGTCCAGGTTGAAGGCAGCGTTGCCGCCTACGGAAGGCGCCTGTCTCTTAAGTCCGGTCTTGCCTATGGCGGTGTGAAGATCAATCCCCAGATGATGAAACTGCGCGGCGGTCTTGATCTGCTGGTGGCGACCCCTGGACGCCTGCTCGACCTGCACAGGCAAAATGCGGTAAAATTCTCACAGCTTGAGATTCTGGTCCTTGATGAAGCAGACCGCATGCTGGACCTCGGCTTCAGTGATGAAATAGGCAGGATTCTCGCCCTGCTGCCTGAAAAACGTCAGAACCTGCTTTTTTCAGCCACCTTTTCCAGCCGGATCAGAAAGCTAACGGACGACCTGCTCAAAAACCCGGTGCAGATAGGAATACACCCTGGAAACTCCGCTGCAAAGAGCGTTAAGCAGCTTGTCTATGAGGTAGATAAGGGGAAGAAGACTGCCCTTCTTAGCCACATGCTGCGGAATAAAAGCCGGGGACAGGCGCTGGTCTTTACCCGCACCAGGAAGGGAGCCGATACACTGGTTAAAAAACTAAAGAGCGACGGTATATCAGCTGTTGCAATCCACGGCGACAAGAGCCAGGCTGCGAGAAGCCGCGCCCTTGCCGACTTCAAGGCCGACCTGGTCCGGGTGCTGGTTGCCACCGATATCGCTTCGCGAGGCCTCGACATCAAGGAGCTCCCCCTTGTCGTAAATTTTGACCTGCCCAAAGTGCCTGAAGACTATATCCATCGTATAGGGCGAAGCGGCCGCGCCGGCATGCAGGGAGAGGGGATATCTCTGGTCAGCGCCGATGAGGTAAAGCTTCTCTCGGCAGTGGAAACTGCCATCGGCCGATTCCTCGTCCGTGAAGTGGCGGCAGGCTTCATTCCAAGCCATGCGGTTCCGCTGACAAGGCAACTGGAGCTGCGCCCCCAAAAGCCTAAAAAACCTAAGAAACCAAAAAAGAGCAAGCTTATATCTGGTGTTAATAATCCGGATGGGGGTGAAAAAAAACGAAGAGGTAAAAGGGTGGAGGCCGGCGCTAAAGCAGTAAGCGAAAAAAAACCGAGGGGGTCAAAGACAGGCGGCGGAAAAGAAAGGCGGCCCAAGGACAATGGCTCCGCCAGAAGAGGGTCATCCACTAAAAAACGCTCTTAAAGATTGAGAGAAGAAAAAGAGATCCAGGTCGGTTTATTAACTCCTCCAGTTCTTCGCTAAAAACGACTAACGGGATATTCCTACATGCTCCCCTGACGGCTATTATAAATAAGACCGCCGTTTTCCATATATTCCCTCAAGACAGCTACAGACTCATCCCTGCATATATCTCTCACTACCTCTATATCTCTCCCCTCAAGGGCTGAAACCCATGAAGAGAGCTTAGGGCCTTCATCAAAGCCAATGCCTCTGGCATCGCCGTCCCTTGCGCCGCAGACGAGCCGCCTTATCCCCGACCATGGAAGCGAGCCGAAACACATGGCGCAAGGCTCGGTGCTCGACGCCAGCTCCATAGGCGGAACCCCATGACCTCCAAGATCATAGCTTCCCACTTTTTTTTGCCCAAGAGTGATAGCGACTATCTCGGCATGAAAAATGGAGCAACCGAGACTCGCCACGAGATTCACACCCGGCGCTATAAGCCTGTCCGTCTCCATATCAAAGAGAGCCGCACCGAATGGCCCGCCCGTTCCATGCTTTACGTTTAGCCGGGCCAGCTCGACTGCGAGTTCCATCCTCTCCCTCATAGTGGGGTAGACCTTGTCAGCTGGAGGCAGGAATGCCTCAATCCATTCCGGCATAATAAGTTCAAAGGAAGGTTTCTTCATCTGCATCTCCAATATTGCACGTTAATATCAACACTTAGGATTAAGTGTTAGTCGATTCGATCTTCGCTGTCAAGACATTACTGCCCACAATAAACAAGGTGCCCGCAAACAGCATAAGGTTTACCGGATCATTGAAAAAGATGACGCCAAAAAAGGAAGCTATATAGACTCTCGACGCGGAGACTATACTGCCGCCTACAGCGGAAATAAACCTGTACCCCTCCGTTAGAAAATATTGCGCTGCAACACCGCTGGCCGAGCAAAGCAGCAGAAGGAAAGCGGCGCTGGGATCGGGCATAACAAATAGCGGGATTAAGGGGACAAGCAAAAAGAGAGAGCCCACGGCAAAGAGGTAAAAAAGTATAACAACCGTTTCGTCGGTCTTCCTAAGGACCCTTAAATAGATAATTGCAAGAGCGGCCACAAGCCCTGAGACAAGCCCGATGGCGTCACCAGGCCTTATTGCTCCCAAATCGGGCTGTATGACCATATAGACACCTGCTGCCGTGAGAAACAGAGGGATGAAGGCAGACCGATGAAAACGCTCGCCTATCAAGGCGTGTGAAAGGAGGGCCACAAATATGGGGTATGTCATGTTCAGTACGTTGGCGTTTGTTATGCTGGTATATTCAACGGAATAAAAGAGGATAAGCACGGCCAGGGCATTTAGAAAACCCCTTAGAAAGAGTATCTTTTTATTAACAGGCCTGAAAGGGACTCCGCTCCAGAGAATATATGCCGAAATGACAATCAGCCCGGATATAAAACGGGCAAAGGTTATCTCTACGACGGGGATCCTGGTTGACGCCGTCAGCATCTTGACGATAAGTATGTTTACACTGAAAAGCAGGGCCGATATAAATATAAAGGACGCCCCTCGGGCTTTAGCCGCACTTATGCTGGACAGGATGGTCATCTGAGAACCGGGAGTAGATGCATTAGAGGTAAATAAGGGGGCGCATCTGGCATTGCACATTAAACCTAAGGCAGATATTAATTAAGGGTATCTCTAAAAATATGTCATGCTCGACTTGAAAGTTTACCCCGTGCTACGGGAGGCATCCAGATGCCTGATATGACTGGATTCCCGTTTTCACGGGAATGACAAAAACTGAATTATTAGAGATCCCCCTTAAACTTTATGGCCAACTTGGTGGTCAAATCTTGTAGCCTATGTGGATAGCGGCTATGCCGTTTGTAAGGTTATAATATTTCACCTTATAAAGACCGCAGTGCTCTTCAAAAATCTTTTTAAGTTTTTCCTGCTCGGGAAACTTTCTTATCGACTCAACGAGATAGCGGTATGAATCCTTATCGTTTGCAAGGGCGCCGCCTATCTCGGGAATAACATTGAAGGAGAAAAAATCGTATACCTTTGAAAAAAGCGGATTTGTTGGATGGGAGAATTCAAGACACATCACCTTGCCACCCGGCTTTACCACCCTTGTCATCTCCTTGAAGGCCTTTTCTATACGCGTCACATTTCTTATTCCGAAACTTACGGTCGCAACGTCAAAGGTCTCATCCTCAAAGGGGAGATCTTCTGCGTTTCCCTGGACGAACTTAATAGGCCCCACAAAACCTTTGTCAACAACCCTTTCCACTCCGACGTCAAGCATCTCCTTATTGATATCGAAAACGGTCACCCTGCCTCTGTCGCCCACCTCTTTCGCCATAAGCATGGCGATATCACCGGTTCCTCCGGCAACATCGAGGCATTTCATCCCAGGCCTGAGCTTTGCCTTTCTCACGAAATCCCTCTTCCATAAACGGTGAACGCCAAGGCTCATGGCATCGTTCATTAGATCGTATTTTCCGGCTACGTTTGAAAAGACATCCCCTACAAGTTTTTGCCTCTCTTCAGCGGGGACCTCCTTAAAGCCGAAACTTACCGTTTCCGTTTCCTTTTCATCCTTCTTCTTATCGGTCAACTTGAACTTCTCCCCCCAATAAATTAATTAACAAATTAATCAATCAGGTATTCGTTGTTATTTTTTTAAACGCCCTTCCGACAACCATAATCGCTGCAACTGCAAAACCTATAATGCCGATTAAAGACATATCGTAAAACTGGGGGCCTCTCGGAGATACTATCACATAAAAAGATCCCATTAAAAGTGAAGCTATAATAATACTGTAATAAAGATCGTTTCCGTGGGCCTCAATCTTTTCGTTTAGCGGGTCCAGATTCATATGGGAGAAGTCTATCTTCAGGTCTCCGCTATTTAGCAGTCCAAGTGCGTCCCTTACCTGCAACGGAAGACCTGCCCCGACCTTTACGAGCTCCCTTGCCGCATCCTTCGTTTCTTCCAGCTTTTTCTGGGGGCTTATCTCCTTCTTCATCCAGCCCATTATAAAAGGCTGGGCCACCTTCCATATATTGAGATCGGGATAAAACTCCCTCCCCACGCCTTCCATGATAATCATCGATTTCTGAAGAAGAAGCAGGCTTGGCTGAAGCTTCATCTCGAAGTTAATCGCCGTGGAAAGCAGCTTCATTATGAGTTCGGATATATTGATTTCATTCAGCTGCTTACCGAATATAGGCTCCGTAATCTCTATGAGCTCATCCTCAAACGCCCTGAGGTCGGTCCCGACGGGAATGAGCCCCATATCGAGGTGCACCCTCGCCATCTGTCTGAAGTCTCTCTTTATGAGGGAAAAGAGCATACGGGCTAGATATTTTCTCGTATCATCATCGATCCTCCCCATAATGCCGAAATCGAGGTATATGATTTTGCCGTCATCGCTAACGAGTAAATTGCCGGGATGAAGGTCTGCATGGAAGTAGCCCTGGTCGAAGACCTGAACGAAAAAGGCCTTTATGGAATTTTCAGCAACCTTTTTAAAATCTATCTCTTTTTGCCTTAGAATTTCAATCTCATCTATTACGGTCCCATAGACCCTCTCCATAGTGAGGACCCTTTTGCCCGTATAAGGCCAGTACACCTTCGGGATGATGACCCTTTCATCCTTCCTGAAGATACGCTGCATCCTTCCGGCATGGGCGCCTTCCGTAGTAAAGTCGAGCTCTTTTGTTATGGTCTGCTCAAACTGGTTAACCACAATCAGCGGTTCATATTGTTTAAGGGAGGGAATATATTTCTCAATGAGCGAGGCGAAGGTATAAAGAATGGCAAGATCTGCAGAGATTGTCTTTTCAATGCCCGGGCGCTGCACCTTTACAGCCACCTCGGTGCCGTCTTTCAGCTTTGCATAATGCACCTGGGCGATAGAGGCGGAGGCACATGGCTTTTCATCAAAACCGTCAAATGTCTCGCCAATCGGCCTCTTCAGCTCTCCTTCAACCACCTTAATCACGGCTTCATAAGAAAATAGCGGCACGTCATCTTGCAGTTTTTTAAATTCAGTTGCCCATTCAGGCGGCAAGAGATCAACCCTTGTACTTAGGATCTGGCCGAACTTTATAAAGGTAGAGCCCAGCTCTTCTATGGCCATTCGGGCTCTTTCTGCCCTGCTTAAGGCATGCTCCTTTTTTCTGCTAAAGAGCCTGCCCAGGGTAAGAACCTTGCCGATACGAAGCTGCTCGACGAAATCACCAAAGCCGTGCTTGATGAGGACATTGAGTATCTTCCTCATCCTGACAATATTTTTTATAGCTTTTGTGCGGGCAAAAAACATAGGTTTCTCTATTATCCCCTGGTTTCTTCCTCAGACAGCGAAGCGACAAGAGCTTCAAGCTCCTTCACCCTCTTTTCGAGAGCGGTGGTCTTTTCCCTGTTTTTCATGAGCATCTGCTGAACGACATCGAGATCATCGAGGGTAACGACCTTAAGCCTTTCAGCTATATCCTCGGCAAGGGATGCTGCGACAGAATCGATTTCCTTCTTTGCGACACCGACTTTCTTAAGACCGGCGCCAACAATATTCACTATATTTTCCACAAGCTTGTTCTCCATATCTTCTTTCATGGCGACTTCTCCTTAATAACTAAAAACAGCCCGACCAGGCATCCCATACCAGGATAATCGGGAAGTAGGGATTTTATAACATTGACAGTAGCTTATCAAGTTAAAAGGGGGATAAAGCAGGGCCACCTCATGAAATAAAATAAAATAGGCGCCATTCATTTAAAATAAAATAACCACAGGGATGGAAAACATTG
>JAVVFD010000029.1:0-22605 GCA_032250935.1 bacterium | reverse complement strand
GGCTGGAAGCGGGAAACATTTTACTGAAAATGGAGAAGTCGTCCATATTAGAACTCATCGAAACTGTGGTTGAGGAAATGAAGCTTATTATAGAAGAACGTCATATTGTTTTGAACCTGGATATAAACTCTGACCATAAAATATTCGGGGACAGCGGGGTAATAAGGGATGTAGTTTGTGAACTTATTTTGAATGCGTCTAAACATACTCCAGACGGAGGGAAAATTGGAATAAGTGTTGAAAAGAGAGAAAAGGGAACTGTAGTTTCTATTTCTGATGAGGGCCCCGGAATTCCTGAAGAGGAAAAGGATTACATTTTTGACAAGTTTTATAAAGTTGGGGATTGCTTAAACCACAAAAGCGGAACCTATAAATACAATACCGGCGGCATCTGCGTAGGCCTTGCAACGATTAAAGCGATGATTGAAGCCCATGGAGGCAGTGTTTGGGTGGATATTTCGAAAGAGGGTCATTCCGAGGGAAGCCGTTTCAGTTTTTTTATACCTGATCGGAAAGAAACTTATCAGAAATCTTAATGTTCCGGACTGTGTGATGCATTCTTATTTACAGGTTGATGTAGAAACAGGGAGGAAAACGCTATGAAGAAGTCGGCCAGCAAGGAAGCTGCCATAGGGGAAACCACAAGGCCGCTTAACATCCTTCTCGTAGAAGATTCGGAAGATATTCAATATTTGATCAAACTTTATCTTGAAAAACTGCCATGCAGGGTAGATATCGCAAATAACGGAGAGATTGGTGTCGAAAACTTCATATCAAATAATTATGATCTTGTTCTGATGGATATGAAGATGCCTGTTATGGATGGTTATGCGGCGACAAAGGCTATCAAGGAATGGTTATCTGAAAATAGCAAAAAGGACGTCCCTGTCATCGCTTTTACTGCCCACGCATTCAAGAATGAAATTGATAGATGCATAGACGTTGGCTGTGCAGCATATTTGGGTAAACCGGTAAGAAAGGCGCAGCTTTTAGAAGTTATTTATAAATTTGCCAATAATGTAAATAAGGTTAATAGTGGCAGGATGCAACCAACTGACTCCTCTTCCGGTTTACCAATGGAAACCATCCCATGATATTTCCCATTAATTACATAAGACTTAAGGCTACCTCTGATAATTATAATTTCGTCTCTCCCGCCCCGTATCGAGTACGGGATAAACTCCAGCGGGAATCCAGTTATATCAAACACCTGGATGCCTCCCGTAGTACGGGATAAACTTTCAAGCCGGGCATGACATATTTATAGAGGTACCCTTAAATTGTAACTTCCCGGGCGCCGGTCTTTATAGTCTGTGCGACAGCTCCTTGAAGCTGAACGCCTTGAGGGCAGGTTTTTCATCTAAGCCCTTGTGCTGGATAAGCACCTTGAAGACGCCTCCCATCGCTTCCGGCATGAGCAGCCTTTTTATGGCCATGTTCTGGCGGTATGCCTCCGAATCGAAGTCTTCCCTTTCGTCCATACTGCTTAATTCATCGAAAACGCCCAGGCCCATGAGGAAATGGAACTGTTCGCAAAAGCCTGTAAGTTCCAGACCCGCCTCTCTTCCCGCCTCGGCCAGGGAGGAAAAATCCACATGAGCCGTAATGTCCTGCTGTCCCACCCTCGTGTATGGGTTGTCCGTCGTTGAATGCCTGTAATAGCAAAGCAGTGTTCCGTCATTTCTAAGTGGCGAGTAATAATCGGCCCTGGGATATCCGTAGTCAATGGTTATAAGGAACCCCTGTTTCAGGTTCTCTCCAACATTCTTGATCCAGCGGACTCCATCCAGGTTGACCTCTGTCTTATAGCCCTCATCAAAAGGTCCTTCAAGTTTAGAAAGACAGGCCTCAAGTGAAGGGTCAGATAGAGGGGTTGTTACCTCGCTTAAATTCCCATCTGCCAGCGTAACGAAGATCTCTTTCCACCGGCCACCGGAAAAGACCACCCTGTGTACAGGAAAGGCGTCTATCAGTTCGTTTGATATCACTACAGCTGATTGAGGCACTCTTAGCGCCGATGCCATATCTTTCTGCCATGAGACCTTTTCTATATGACCGGCAGAGCCTATGCCTTCTTTCTGGACCTCCATGAGGGCAGCGCTTTTTTCAACTACTGAGTAGCGGATAGATTCATATAGTGATGGCTCTCTCTCCTTTGCAGCGTCAAGTATCTGCCTGCACATGCTCCCCTTGCCGGCGCCGGCCTCAATTATGTGGAAATGCCTGTCTTCAGGGAGCAAACTCTGCATCTCCTTTAGCTGCTTCATTATAGTTGTGCCGAAGACCTTGTGAACATCGGGGCTTGTATAAAAATCGCCATCCTTTCCTATCTTTTCTCTGCTGGACATGTAGTAGCCATGCTCGGGATGATAGAGGGCGACTTCCATAAAGTCGTGGAAACTTATTTTACCCTTTTTCTTGATTATGCCTTTAATTATTAGTTGCAGTTCAGGGCGGATTAACGTTTCTTTCATATATAGTAAGGGGATGTATTGCTGGTTTTTTAAGATGGCTGATTGTTGGTGTCCAGAAGCATCTTGAGCTTAAGATCCTGAAAGTTATGATAGTTCTTTTCAAGGAATATTGAGTCCGGTATAGGTTGTCCCCCCAGTTTGATCAGACATGGTGATGGTCCTGTCTGGGTTTTTTCCATAATGGTTTCCAAAATGGGCAAGATTCCGGCGGCATTTTTAATATCCGTGCTTCCCCTCAAAATTGCATCGCCATGGACATCATGGAGAGTCATTGAGAGGCGTTTAAGATTTTCTCCTCCTTCGTCGCCTGTTGCATTTATGGAAAGAGTTGAGTCTTCATAAAGTGATTTTGTCAGCTTTTTTATGAGCGGCTGCAACTGGGCGGCCTTTTTTGTGAGCGGCTCCAGCATGTGGGTAATAAGACAGTTTGTGTCGATGAAGCCTTTTGTGCGCATGCCCGATTCGAAATAGAGCATATCCGGCTTGATATAAAGTGTCCTCGATGATATCTCTTCAGAGCAGATGGGGCAGTAGGGCAGTACTGAATCCATTAATTGGCGGTATCTCTTATTGTCCGGCCCCGGTGTGTCGAAATGCGTTGTTCTATATAGAAGGAGTGATTTGGGTTCCTTTTTTTCATCGAGGGAGGCAATGACCTCTCTGGTAACTTCGGTAAACCCCTTGTGGGCAAGAGTCCCTCTCGCATGGTTGATGATCGGGTAAACCTCGAATGTTAGATTTGTGGTAAGTGATTCGACTTTCGGGCTTTTAGGTATTGAATTTTCCATAAGATCATAGCCTCTTTCCGTCGAGACCGATCTTAGAAATGTGTCCATGCTTATTGTATCGTTCCTGAATTTAACCATGCCGTCTACGATGGAGGGGAGGAGCTTCATTTCAGGAAGCGGCAGGTTGGCCTCTTCAAAGACGTCCGTAATACCTTTAAGGTTGTTAAAAGATGGAAGGTCCTTAACGGGAACTATAATTATGTCGGAGGCTAGCAGCGCCGCCTTTGTAAAGTAGTCGAGAACGGGCCTCGTATCCATGATAACGACCCCGTCAAGGGAAGATTCGGATAAGGCTGAGAGGAGCCTATCCTGTTCATACCGATCGAACTCAAGCTTTCTGGCGCTAGGGACATAAGCTACTCCATATTGGCCTAATTCAACAAGACTGCTGATATTTTCTCCGGCGAATAAATCTTTTACAGATTTTTTCGGCGCCTTTTTCTCAAGGGCGAACATCCTGTCGATGGTGAAGTGATTGTCAAAGGAGAAGATCGTTACGGGCAGATCCTCCACCATTGCCTTGAGATAGACAGCAAGATTTGTGGCAATGGTGGTTTTGCCGACTCCGCCTTTTTCGCAGGCAATAGTTATTACTTTAGGAAATTTCATAGTCAGGTCCTAATATACCGCCAGATGAGAAAAGAAGTCAATTTAAGCATGCATTAAGCGGCGCCGGATGCTCTAACGGCCTTTTTCATGTGGGTAATCTCCAGTGAGAGGGATGCGAGGTTTAGAAGGATCATCATGGCATCAACGCTCTTACATGGCAGGGTGCCGGGCAGTGTATCGCCGTAAAGGAGGCCGACCACCTTGTTTTCCACGATCATGGGAAGTATGACGATCTTTTCAGGGATCTCCTTCCCGATTTGCTTGATGAGAGGCAATAAGGAGGGGTAGACCCTCCCGTCATAAGGTTTCTTCTCTTTCGTTATTGTTTCGATAATGTCTATCTCATTTTGACCGAATGTTATTTTTTTAAGCCGCTCATCAAAACTCTCTTTGCTGTTACCCGGACATTTATTTATCCCCTTGAAGGCGAAATAATCGCCCTTTCGTGCCAGGAAGATGATCGCCCTGTCGAGTTCCTTGGAGGCGTAGTTTAAGATATTGCTGGAAACTGCGTTGACATCCTGCTTCTGGATAAGCGTATCGCTTGTCTGCTTGAGAAAGCCCAGTTCATCGACCTTTGTCTCCATTGTTTTCTCAACCTGGCTTAGTTCCATTTTGGTAGAAAAAAGCTCCTCAACGAGTTGATTCCTGATGATGTCCAGGTGGTCCTTTTCCAAATAGACCTCCCTCCTGCGTATAATGTTTTCTATGGAAAGAGAGAGTTCTTCCATATAGTTCTTAAACAGGTCGTCCAGTTCGTCCGGTCTGGCCTTGCGTCGGTCCGGTTTTGAAATGTAGTAATACACCCCCCAGAAGAGCGCCTTTTGTTTTGTACTTTGGTCCGGATAGGCCGTAGTCATAATGACCGGGATTTGCGGATATTCCGACTGGATCTTCTCCAGCAGTTCCATGCCCCCGAACATTCCAGTGCCGCTGATTGTCGGCATTACGAGGTCGGTAACTACAACCGGCGCGATTGATGTCTCTTCGTAGACGGCAAACTTTTCAAAAGCTTCTGCAGGCGTTGAGACGGCCTCCACGTCGAATCCGAATTCGGAGAGCTTGTCCGTGATGATCTGCCTCATTAGCATTTCATCTTCCACAAGGAGGACGATCTGTTTAGGTTTGAAGGCGCGGAGCTTTTCGCTGATGCTGTCGAGCTTTTTTTGGATCTCACCCTTGATGGACTCCTCTTTTTTCTTTTTCTCTCCTTTTCTCCGGTTCCTCTCTTCATTTCCTCTTTCTACATCTGGTTCTAATTCCCCTTCGCTTAGGGTGAGGGGGTCTAGAAGGACGTCGGCGGGAACTTTGTTTTCAAGGTTTGTATCAAACCTGTAAAATCCGTCTTTCCAGAAGTTCATCCCGTATATAACCTCCCTGATCTGCAAAAGTATCAGTTCTTCAAGGTCTATATGGTCAATAAAGCCCATTTCCACAAGAACGTCTCCAAGATGTCTCCCTTTTCTTTGCTCTTTTTGTCGATTCAGCGCCTGCTGGATCTGTATCTCGGATACAAACCCCATCTCGACCACTTTTCTTCCCACCTTTTCCGAACTTTTAGACGAGGTGGCCATGGCGACCTTCCCGTCCTTCAGGTAGACCGATCCTATACCATAGTAACTCTTGATATGGATTACGCCTGTTGCCTTTTCTTCTTTCAATTCCTTGAGAAGGGCAACTAGATTCTTTACTTTCAGACTTCCGCTTCTTGTCATGACAACCTTGTTTCGTTCCGGTAAATTTACATTCATATGATTCTACAAAATGGTACAGGGAATGACAAGAAATATACCGTCTGCCCTAATGCCAAAACATGTAAAGGCTCAAATGTGCCACCTGTATAAATATTCGAAACTTTACTGGAGATTAATTTGATTTTGGATTAGCTTTTTAAGTATAGTCTTGACTAAGATCATTTTTCTGTATGCCCATCTCTATGGAGGAGTTAATGGCGGATTTTGAAAAAATTCAAATAGAGTTGGTCCATGCCCTCCTTACGGTAAATGTTAAAGATGCAGAAAAGATTCTTTTAGACGTAAGTGCTGATTTCAGCATGATCGAGATTGCCGATAATCTTCTTGCCCCTGTCTTTGAAAGTATCGGCACTGGATGGGAAGAGGGCGCCTTCACCCTGGCCCAGATTTACATGAGTGGCAGAATATGTGAACAGCTTGTAGATAAGATTCTAAAGCCTAGTGCCCCTGCCAGGAAAAATCAACCCAAGATGGCCATGGCCGTTATTGAGGATTATCATTACCTCGGTAAAAAACTCATCTTATCCGTTCTTAAGCTTGCAGGGTTTGAGGCGCTGGATTACGGACATGGACTTTCAACTACAGAGGTCATTGATAGGGCGCTTGAAGACGAAATAGAGATCCTCCTTCTCTCATCTCTAACGCTTCCTTCGGCGCTGCTGATCAGTAACATGACAAAGCTGCTGAAACTAAGCAATCCCGCTATTAAGGTTATTGTGGGAGGCACCCCTTTTAATTTTGATAAGGAACTGTGGAAGGAAGTAGGCGCCGATGCCATGGGCAGAAATGCCTCCGATGCCATAGGAATTGTGCAAAGAATAGCTGGAGGAGAATTAAAGGCGGTTTATGATAGGCGAAAATAAGAAACAAGATATTATTGAAGAGCTCAAGGCCAGGAACAGGGAGATTTCGGAGATCCTGGAAGCGACGCGCATAGTCATGGAAAAGCGTACCTTTGAAGATACGGCAAGGGCAATATTTGATTCATGCAAAAGGCTGACAGGCGCAACTTCCGGTTACGTGGCGCTCTTATCGAAAGACGGTCAGGAAAACGATGTCCTTTTCCTCGACTCGGGAGGCCGTGAATGCACTGTTGATGAGTCACTACCTATGCCCATAAGGGGTCTCCGCGCAGAGGCTTACAAAATGAGCAAGGTAGTCTACGACAATGATTTTGACAACAGCGATTGGATGAAATTCATGCCCGATGGGCATATGACCCTTGATAACGTCCTCTTTGCTCCCTTGAAGATCGGAAACAAAACAGAAGGCATTATAGGGATAGCGAACAAACCGGGCGGCTTTGATCAAAATGACGCCAGTGTCGTTGCCAACCTCGGCGACCACCTTGCCATAGCCCTTCACAACAGCTGGACGCTGGAATCGCTGGAGAGGCAGGAAAAGCAGTTCCGGTCTGTGGTAGAGACGGCCAGAGAGGCGATCATATCTGTTAATTCCGATGATGAAATAATATTCTGGAACAAAGGCGCCGAAACCATATTCGGCTATTCGTCTGATGAGATGATGGGAAAATCCGTAACAAAAATTATGCCGAAACAGTATCGTGACCTGCACAAGAAAGGGCTAAGGCGCGTCATCAAGACCGGTAAGTCCAGGGTCATAGGAAAGACCGTCGAACTGCTCGGCTTAAAAAAGGAAGGTGGAGAATTCCCCGTCGAACTCTCTCTTGCAAAATGGAAGGTCGGCGGGGAAACATTCTTTACGTCCGTAATACGTGATATTGAAGAGAGGAAGAATGCCGACGACGTTCTTAAAAAAACTCTCTTCAAGGCTCAGCAGTATCTTGATGTTGCCGGCGTCATCCTCGTTGTTATTGATGCTGACCAGAAAGTCAGCCTCATCAATAAAAAGGGAAGCGAGGTCCTCGGATATAATGAGAGAGAGATCGTCGGAAAGAACTGGTTTGATAATTTTATCCCTGAAGATATGAGGGTAGAGGTAAAAAAGGCCTTTTCAAAATTCATGGCAGGAGAAATAAAGCCGGTTGAGTATTTTGAAAACTCTGTTTTAAACCGAAATGGGGAAGAGCGGGTTATATCCTGGCACAATGTATTATTGAGAGACAAAGATGGCGAAATCATCGGCGCCCTTAGTTCAGGAGAGGACATAACCGAAAAAATATTGAACGAGCTTGAGCTGGAAAAACACCGTATGCACCTTGAAGAGCTTGTTGAGGAACGAACGAGGGAACTCAAGGAGAGTGAAAGCCGCTATAGGGCGATTATTGAATCCGTTACAGACTATATATATTCGGTTACGGTGGAAAATGGGCGCCCTGTCTCATCGAGTCACGGACCGGGATGCATTGCCGTGACAGGCTATAAACCTAAAGACTACCAGGGGGATTCCGACCTCTGGTTCAAGATGATCCATTATGAAGACCGGGAAATGGTCAGCAATAATATCTCTATGCTCCTTTCCGGAAAGGAGGTTGCGCCATTTGAACACAGGATAATCCATAAAAATGGCAGCTTGAGATGGATAAGAAATACTCCGGTGCTCCGTTTAGATGAAAAAGGTTCTCTGATCAGCTACGACGGTCTTGTCAGGGACATTACGGTGCGTAAAAAGGCGGAAGAGTCGCTTCTGAAAAGCAACAAAATGCTTGATGCCATAAACCGTGCACAGGGCGGTGTAATTTCAGAGGCCGACCCCCAGGCAATCTTCAGTGAGCTCCTTGAAGACTTCCTCCCTCTCACCGAGAGTGAGTTCGGATTTATTGCAGAACTTGAGCATATGGAAGGAGGCGCACCCTACCTCAAGCTTATGGCCCTTACCAATATCGCCTGGAACGAGGAGACTCGCGCCCTCTTCCATCGTTTCAGGGAGGATGGAATGGAATTTAGAAACATGAACACCCTTTTTGGCGCGGTGGTGAAGACGGGTGAGGTCGTTATATCAAACGACCCTGAAAACGACCCCCGGAGCGGAGGCCTTCCCACGGGGCATCCCCCACTAAACTCTTTCATCGGCATACCCTACCCGATTAAAGGTAAGATGACCGGCATTGTCTGCGCTGCCAACAGGCCCGGGGGGTACAGCATGGAAACAGTGGATTACCTGAAGCCTTTTTTAGCGACCTGCTCAAACATGGTGGAGGCATACAGGAACAGGTTAAAGCGCAAGAAGGCGGAAGAGGCTATCAGGCAATATACTGAAGAACTAAAGGAATCGAACCGGATGAAGGATCTATTCACCGATATCATGCGCCATGACCTCATGAACCCCGCCAGCCTGGTAATGAATTTTGCCGAAATATTGATGTCCAGGGAGGAAGACCCCCAAAAGAGGGATATAATAGAGGAGATAAATTGTAACACCGACAAGCTTATCCAGTTGATAGATGATGCCTCCAAATATTCGAGGCTCAAATCTCTTGAGAAGGTTGACCGCAATATGCTGGACCTTGCTTCTATTTTGAAGGAGACCATTCATGGCTATGAACTCGAAGTGGAAAGAAAAAATATTGATCTAAGGTGCCTCCCGAAGAAAAAATACCCCGCCCCTGTTAACAAGATTATAGGCGAAGTTTTTTCAAACCTTGTATCAAATGCGATAAAGTACAGCCCCGAGGGGAGCCGCATCGATGTGGGCATCAGGAGCAGGGGTGAAAACTGGCTTGTCTATGTCAAGGACTTTGGTGAGGGCATTGCCCATAAGGACAGGGAGAGGATATTTGAACGTTTTGAACGTGCGGCAAAAGAGGGGGATAAAGGTTACGGGCTCGGCCTGGCAATCGCAAAACGTATAATAGACCTCCATGACGGCAAGATATGGGTGGAAGACAACCCCGAGGGGGGAAGCATATTTTTAGTGAGTCTTCCGAAGGCACACAATGTGTAGATATCCTGATCAGGTGTGTAATTTATGAGGCGCTATGAAATTACAGTATAAAATTTCTCTCCTAGTATTCGGATTCGGCCTGGTCTTCCTCGGGGGGATTGAATCACTCTCTTATTACTTCACCCGTATACAGCACCTGAATGATGTAAATAAACATCTCCTTGAAAGTGCCCTGAATAGCGCGGAGCGTGTAGAGTTAACCCTTGAAGATAAGGCCAACGTGGCCCTTGCCCTTTCTAACGCCCCGATAATTTCGAAAGCGCTATTTCGAAGTAATTCATTTTTTGGGGGTATGACGGAGGATGAGAGGAAAAAGGAGATAAAAAGGCTAAACGACAAATGGATTAAGACGGTGGACCTCTCCGATCCATTCATAAGTTCCTACATGACAAACCCTGTATCCCTTTTTTTGAAAGAGCATATGGATAGGAACCCGGGAAAGTATGGCGAGATATTCATTACTAACCGTTACGGGACGATTATTGCGACAACGGGAAAATTGACTACACTGGCCCATTCACACAAATACTGGTGGGTTGCAGCCTTTGCCGAAGGGGATGGGAGGGTGTTTTTTGATGACCGTGGATTTGACGCCAGTGTTTCAGGGTATGTCATAGGGGTAACAGTACCGATCATGAAGGATGGCGATATTATCGGGATAATGAAATGTAACGTAAATATGGACGCCATTTTACTCGATGAGGTTCAGGCATTTAAACTTGGAAAGACTGGAGCGCTCAAGGTAACGAGGTCGGGGGGGATGGTTGTCCGCGAGAAGGGTAAGGCGGTTCTTAGCACCAGGGTGCCTGGCGCCCTGGTGGAAGAGATGGGGGATAGGGGGACAGGCACAATCACTATCAATGGTCTGAAAAAGGCCTCAATCTATGCCTATGCACCCATCCCCATTACATCAGGCACCCCTCAATACGGTTTTGGTGGTAAAGGCGAATCGATAGATCATATTAAGGGAAACAGAGGGGAGCTTTGGTACGTGCTTCTATCACAGGAGCTAAGCGAGGCACTTGCTCCCCTTAGAGAAGAGTTGCGCCGTGACACCTTTGCAGGTCTTTTTATCGTTATCATTATGGGTCTCCTGTCCCTTGTTATCGGAAAGAGGGTCTCCCTGCCCGTGATGAAGATGGAAGCGATGGCAAGGAGAGTAGGAAGGGGAGACTTTGATGTGGAAATGGACGTCAGATCGAGGGATGAGCTTGGAAGCCTTGCCAATTCCTTTAATGAGATGACCCGCAATTTACGGGAAACCACCACCTCTGTTGACAAGCTCAGCAGGGAGGTTTCAGAGCGCAGGAAAGCGGAGGAGAAACTTCGCTCCATCCTGGTTGCAGCGGGAGACGGCATTATCGTCGCTTCGGCCGATTCACGCATAGTTATTGTGAACGAAGACCTCTGCAATACCTTCGGCTATTTGGAGGAAGAACTTGTCGGGCGGGATGTTGAGATGCTCATGCCTGAAAAGTACCGTAAGGCCCATGGAGACGGGATGAAACGCTACCTGGAAAGCGGTGCGGCAAAGGTGCTTGGAACAAGGATAGAGATTGAAGGTCTGAGGAAGGATGGCTCCGTCTTTCCAATTGAGATCAGGATTGAAGAGACGGGGGAGGCAGAGAGGGAGAAAAAGGTGTTTGTTGCGGCTATTCGTGATATTTCCGACCGCAAGCAAAACGAGGAAAAACTGAAGAGATATGCTTCAAACCTGGAGGAGTCGAACCGTGTCAAGGACCTCTTCACAGATATCATGCGTCACGACCTCATGAATCCGGCAGGCGTCATAATGAATTCAGCCGAGATCCTTTATGAAGAAGAGGATAGTGAAAGTAAACGGGATATTATCAGGATGATAATTGATAATTCATCGCAATGTGTGGAACTTATTGAAAACGCATCTATATATGCAAGGATTGAGCACCTTGATGAACTTGAAAAAAACCCGATTGACCTGACCGCTCTTCTTAAGGATATTATCCGCAACTTTGCATTCAATCTTCAAGAAAAAGATATGACCATAATATTTGATTCCGGGGGAGAATGTGTTGCTAATATGAATAAAATGATCAGCGAGGTTTTTTCGAATCTCATCTCCAATGCAATCAAGTACGGTAATAAAAAAAGCCGCATCGAAATCAACATGAGCAGCGATGAAGGGTACCTTCTCCTTTCAGTTAAAGATCGTGGCGAGGGTGTTCCTGACGGGGCTAAGGAGAAGATATTCGAGCGATTCGAGCGGGCCGGCGTTACAGATATAAAGGGGACGGGCCTTGGTCTTGCCATTGCAAAAAGGATCGTGGACCTTCACAAAGGCAGGATATGGGTGGAAGACAACCCTGAAGGGGGAAGCATTTTCTATGTGCGGATTCCTGAAGATGGCGGCAAGGATTACAAATGAAAATTTTCAAATCTTAATGTGGGTATAGTATGAAGCGGGAAGAAGAGAGAGAGGGAAAAGGAAAAGGGCAGGTTGACATGTTCAACACTTCAGACCCTTTAAAAAAAATGAGGTGGTATGCACTATCTGTCGGGGTCTGCTGGACAATCCTTCTCTTTGGCCTTCTTTCATGGGATATATACAGTACCTTAAGGTTCACCAGAGAACTTGCCATTAAGGAGGCGAGGGCCAACTTCAACAAGGACAACGCATTCAGGTACTGGGCCGCCTCCCACGGAGGGGTCTATGTCCCCATAGACGAAAACACCCCCCCCAACCCTTATCTGAAACATATCCCCGAAAGAGACATCAGTACTCCTTCCGGCAAGAAACTTACGCTCATGAACCCCGCCTATATGGTGAGGCAGATGAATGAATTCTTCAGCAAAGAGTACGGCGTTGCCGGACACATAACGAGTCTCAAGCTCCACAACCCCGACAATATCCCCGACGATTGGGAGAAAAAGGCGCTTAAGGCGTTCGAGAAGGGGAAAAAAGAGGTCATAGAATTCAGCGGCATAAAGGGCAAGCCCTATATAAGGCTCATGGAGCCGATGATGGTAGTCGAGGGATGCCTTAAGTGCCATGCCTACCAGGGGTATAAGGTCGGCGATGTCCGCGGCGGGGTAAGCGTCTCTGTCCCTCTTTCCGGTCTCTATGTATGGAAAAGGAAAGAGATCGTCAATCAGTCGGCATCGCACGGGTTTATTTGGCTGCTCGGACTTGCCGGCCTCTTTGTAGGTTATGGCAAAACAAGAAAATACTTAGTGGAAAGGATCAGCACAGAGGATAAGCTGCGGGAGGCCGAAGACAGGGCAAGGGCGCTGCTCAATGCTACCCTGGAATCCTTAATTCTGATAGATCTGGAAGGGAATGTCTTGGCTATAAACAGCACCGGCGCCAGCAGGCTTAATGCGACGCAGGAGCAACTTATAGGGAAGAATATATTCTCCTTCATGTCTCCTGAAATGGTTGATTCCAAACGAAAGTTGATATCTGAAATCCTCAGTACGCATAAGAGTATAACCTTTGAAGACCACAGGGAGAATAGAGATTTTCATACGAACCTTGTTCCCGTCCAAAATGGTGGAGTTCATGCCATTGCCATATTTTCTCAGGATATAACGGAGCGCAAGCTGGCCGATATGGCGATCCGCGAGAGCGAGGAGCGTTTCCGCCAGCTCGCAGAAAACATAGAGGAGGTCTTCTGGCTCACTGATTGGAAGGATAATAGGGTTGTTTATACAAGTCCAAGTTTTGAGACTGTTTGGGGCAAGAAGAGAGAGTTACTTTATAGGGATTCCATGGAGTGGACGGAGTCGATTCACCCTGATGACAGGAAGGGAGTGGAGGATGCATTTCTCAACCTGGTGGCATCGGGGGGCTTTGACATAGAATACAGGATTGTTCAGCCGGGTGGAAGCATCAGGTGGATTCATGACAAGGGTTTTCCTGTCAAGAACGATGAGGGGAATGTCTACAGGGTGGCAGGTATAGCCCATGACATTACCGAACGAAAGCGGGTGGAAGAGAAATTGCGCCAGAGTGAGGAGCGCTTGAATCGCGGGCAGGAGGTGGGGCATGTAGGCACCTGGGACTGGGACCCTAATACGGGCAAGCTCCTCTGGAGTGATGAAACCTACAGGATACACGGTTTTGAACCGGGAGAGGTCGAGCCGTCCTACGAACTTTTTCTTGAAATGGTCCATCCAGACGACAGGGAGACGCTTAACAAGGCGGTAGGCCGGGCCCTTGTAGAGAAGGCTAACTACAATATTGATTGCCGTATTGTGAGAAAGGATGGCATTCAGCGCATAACCAACGCCACAGGCAGGGTGTTATTCGATGACGAAGGCAAGCCCGAGCATATGCTAGGTACATTCCAGGATATAACTGATCGCAAACAGATGGAAGAAGCGCTCTACTTTATCGCCCAGAAGGGTTGGGAGGCGAGTGGAGAGGACTTTTTTGAGACGCTTGTTGCATATCTTGCCAATACTTTAGGCGTTGATTATGCCTTTGTAGGCAAGATGATTGATAATAAAACGGTTTGCACCGTAGCGCTCTATGCAAATGGAAAAATTGAAGAAAACATAGAATATGAACTGAGGGGCACGCCATGTGAAAATGTCATTGGAAAAGAGCTCTGTTGTTACCCTGAAAATATTAAAAAGCTTTTCCCGGAGGATGAAATGCTGGTTCCCATGGAGGCCGAGGCCTATATAGGCATTCCTATGTGGGATTCAAAAGGAAAATCGATCGGACTCATAGCGGTAGTTAGCAGGAGAGTTATCAGCGAGGTTGAAAGTGCAAAAGCCTTGCTTCAACTTGTTTCAATCAGGGCTGCAAATGAGATGGAGCGCTGCATTGTCGATGAAGAACTTAGAAACAGTGAAGCTATGCTGAAAGAAGCTCAAGAGCTAACACATATTGGGCATTGGGACCTTGACTTCGTGTCAAATGAACTGTACTGGTCAGACGAAATCTTCAGCATCTTTGAAGTGGAGAAGGGGAAATTTAAACCTTCTTACGATGCTTTTCTCGATTTTATTCACCCCGATGACTGTGAGTTTGTAAAAGGGACTTATACAGAGTCTGTTAAAGAAAAAAAGCCCTATGATATTATCCACAGACTGCTTATGAAGGACGGCAGGGTCAAGCATGTGAATGAAAAATGCAGGACTGAATATGACGATAATGGCAAGCCCTTGCGTTCCATCGGCACGGTCCAGGACGTTACAGATATCAAGAAGACGGAGATGGAACTTGAAAGGGCAAAAGAGGCAGCCGAGGCGGCAAGCCTTGCCAAGACCGATTTCCTCTCCCGCATGAGCCACGAACTTCGTACACCTTTGAATTCCATCCTGGGTTTTGCCCAGGTAATGCAGTCCGCTGAAGACAGTATTAGTGAAAAACAACAGCTTTGTGTTGAGGAGATAACGTCGGCAGGCTGGCATCTTACGGACCTGGTAAATGAGGTCCTGGACATATCAAGAGTGGAATCAGGTAACCTGTCGTTGCAAGTTGCGCCTGTAGATATCTGCCTCGTCATGGAAGAATGCATAAACCTGATTACCCCTCTTGCAGAAGAAAGAAATATTAATATCATTACTGATTTGAATGTATGCGTTAATCAGAAGGCCTTGGGGGATAGAACCCGTCTGAAAGAGGTCTTTTTGAACCTCCTGTCCAATGCGGTTAAGTACAATATAGAGTCTGGAGAGGTCACAATTAGTTGTGATAAAAGAGACGATAAAATGCTGCTCATATCTATTGGCGACTCGGGAAAGGGTATTTCCAGGGAAGACCAAAAGCTTCTCTTTGTGCCTTTTTCCCGCATTAAGGGGGAGGACCCTGCCATACAGGGCACGGGGATCGGTCTTGCCATTTCAAAGCGCCTGGTTGAGCTCATGGATGGGGAAATAGGTGTTGAAACTGCGCGGGGAAAAGGTAGTACCTTCTGGGTAAAGCTGCAGATTGCTGAAGATGGCGCATAACTTTATTTATTGTTTAGCTTCTTGAATGATGGTCTCGTAAAAAGTCGTCATGCCCGCGAAAGCGGGTATCCAGGTGTGGTGTAACTGCTTGAAAAGACCGGATTCCTGTTTTTACGGGAATGACGAATATGTGTGTTTTTAGACTTTTTACGATTGTATCTTGAATTGTAAGTGGGGTTAGATGGATAACAGTAGCGGGGGTGAAACTGATTGATGGTGAGCCTTACTTGAACATTCTTTTCAGCAGGCCGCCCTTTTCCTGCTCGCGTTTCTCCATGATCTCCGCCATCTTTTTTGTTGCCGTTTTGTTGCTTGGGTTGATTTTGAGCGCCTTGTTGAACTCAGCTTCGGCAAGAGAAAGATTCCCTTCGTCAAAGAAGAGAGCCCCTTTCAGGGCATAGGTCATTGAGAGCTTTCCCAGCTTGAGGGATCTGTTTATCAGGTCTTTCACCTTTTTGACTGACACTTCGCTTCTCCTGTTGACAGGATTGTTATACATGGCAAGGGCAAGATAGGTGAGATATTCAGGTTTGTCTGGAACCATGTTGACGAGGTTGGTGAATGACTTTTCAGCGCCTTCGAACTGCCCTTCTTCGAGGAATACCTTGCCCGATGTAAATTGAACCTGGATCTTCATTTTGTCATCTTCGCCGCCTTCACCCATTGACACCGCTTCCTCGGAATCAAGGTATTGGTCATAGTTTTCTTTTGAAACTACATTGGAGAGTACTTCATAGGCTTCCGAAACCTTTGACAGGAGTTCCTGGTCAAGGCTCATTATTTCTCCTGAACTTGCAAAGAACTTATCGGGGCTGAACTTTCTGGTCAGGTCAAAGTAGGCGCTTTTCAGTGTGTTAAATGAATAGGTGTGACGGGTAAGATCGAATATTCCGTAGTAGTCTTTATCTTTGATCCTCTCCCACGTAGCCTTTAGTTCGTCTTCCAATGCCATTGCACCGGTATCTTCAGCAACTTGACCTTCCGGTTTTTTAAATGTCTCTATCCCCTCCAGTTCGTCTTCAAGAAGCCCAAGCTCATCCCCCAGATTTTGAAATTCAGCGGAAAGTGAGGCTGGTTCGTCCTTCTTCCGGGCGATTTCAGTGATATCTTTTTCACGTATCGGGAAGGGAGGAGTTATAAGGATCTTCTCCGGCATGGGGGAATAAGAGACCATCTTCATGATGTCCATTGTCATCATGACGACCAGTGCCGCTTCATTATCTATCTCTGTGGAGTTAATAATATCAGTGCAGCTTCTTGTGCCGTCCAGCATGTCGAATGTTTTATATGCATCAGCTATGTCGAAGAGGTGGGCCTGATGGTCGAAAAATGTCCTAGTCTTCCGGGGGTAGAATTCCCCTTTTTTTTCCAGAAAAGCTTCCGCTCTTGTAGGTGTGAGGTTGTTTTTGAACCCTTTAAAAAAAATGAGCGGCATGTCGGCGGCGATGCCCTGAGGCTCCGGCTGAAATGTGGGTTTTGATTCAAAGATAAACATGCCGCTGGTCCATGAAAAACATTCAGCTGTGTTGTCAATGAGGTATTCTCTGTTTTCAGCCTTGAAATCCTGCGCCGAAAGAGAGCCCATTTTTACAAAGATGCCGCGAGGGTCATCTCCTTCCTTCTTTTTAAACTCTTCATAGGCGCTGAGCTCAGCCATGGAAATCAGCCCTTTTTTGAGTATATAGTTACCGAAATCATCTTTTTCTGACGAAACTATAAGGTCTACAGGAAGCCCTTTGAGTATGAAGAACTTCTTTTTTTTCTCTCCATTTCCGGCCAGCAAGAGGCCGCTCATTTTTTTTTCCAGTATAAAAGAGATAATCTCCTCAAAGGGGCGGTCTTTAAATTTCCCTTTTAGTATTTGCTCCGGCGCTGACGGGTTAACAGCTGCTTTGACAGGTTCAGGTAGAGATTTTGCGATAGACGAATAAAGCAGGTCAAATGAGAAGGGCTTTTGGATGAAGCTGTTAATGCCGGGATTTTTTTTTAACTTCTCGATCTCTTCAGTGTTTTTTGGGACTCCGCTAATCATTATGATTGGAAGGGTCTTACCTTTTTCGCTGGCCCTTACCTTTGCACAGACCGCCTTTCCATCCATGACAGGGAGCTTCATGTCTATCAGAAGTAGGTCGTATGAACCTTTTGCAAATGATTTTAAGGCGTTCAGTCCGTTAAGGGCTATATCGGATTTATGCCCTTTTTTGCGAAGAAATTCCTGTATAAAAAGAGCAAGCTTTTGATTGTCTTCTATAATTAAAATATCAGCCATATCATATTTGTATGAGGATATAGGGGGTTAGAGACAATTTTACATCATATAGATGAAATTACAATACCTTATTTGAGATGGTTTTTAAGGATATGATTTAATACCAAGTCTATAAGTTATTTTTTCTTACCCTTTAATTGTTGACACAGTCGTAAAAAATCTGAAAACACATATATTCGTCGTTCCCGTGAAAACGGGGATCCAGTCTTTTCAAGCAGTTACACCACACCTGAATACCCGCTTTCGCGGGCATGACAATTTTTTACGAGACCATCAATTATTTATACCTTTATAAAGCCCGCCACCTTGTAGTATATTTATTTAACGTGATTTTACCTTTGCGTCCTTCGCGCCTTTGCGGTGAACCGAAACCTTTTCTTATATTCCAATGACGATAAATAAAAACCTGATTTCTTCTAATCTGGAAACAGATTTTATAGGTAGGAAGATACATATATTTGATGAACTGCCCTCCACCAACGAGAGGGCGCACGAGCTTGCTACGGCCGGAGCTTCCGAAGGGACGGTCGTTATTGCAGAGAGCCAGACTTCGGGGAAGGGGAGAAGAGGGAGGGACTGGTTTTCTCCCCCCGGCCTGAATATATATACATCCATAATACTTCGTCCCGCTATAAGTCCTGAAGATGCCCCCAAGCTTACCCTTGTTGCTGCCGTTGCGCTTGCCGAGGCGATTATAGAGTCGCTCAGGGAGCTTGGTGTCCATTCAGCAGGAATAAAGTGGCCAAACGATATATTGATTAAAAAAAAGAAGTGTGCCGGCATTCTTACTGAGATGAAAATGGGCAGCGAGGGGATTAACTTTGTCATAATAGGCATAGGTATCAACGTTAATATGGCGTTGCGTGATATTCCGATGGAACTTATAACTCTTGCATCGTCTTTATCTATAGAGGCGAATGATACATTATCAAGAGAGGGAATTCTTCAATCCCTTTACAGCAAAATTGAAAACTGGTATAAGAGATATCTTTCGGAAGGTTTTTTGCCCGTTAAGGAGAGGTGGGAAATGCTCTCCCTTATAAAGGGGGCCTTTATAAGCGCGGCCTCTTCGGTGGGCGGCCTGCATGCGTATGAAGAGGGCGAGGCTTTGGGGCTGGATGATGAAGGAAATCTTTTGATTAAGAAAAATGATGGTAATGTCATTTCTGTAATAACGGGTGATATAACCATTTTGTAAAGGGAGTTTTCAGTGCTTTTTGTAATAGATGCGGGAAATACCAATATAGTTCTTGGCGCATACAGGGGCGACGACCTTGTCGAAAGCTGGCGGATCGGGACAAAAAAAGGCCGGACTGCCGACGAATATGGCATTCTGATAAGGGAGCTTTTGAAGGTTTCCGGTCTTGATTATAAGGATATAAAGGATATCATCCTCTCATCCGTCGTGCCGCCGCTCGATAGCGTAATAATAGAGATGTCGGAGAAGTATTTTAATGTGAAGCCCATGATCGTTGGGCCGGGGCTTAAATGCGGTATACCGATACTATGCGAAAATCCCAAAGAGGTGGGAGCCGACAGGATAGTAAATGCCGTGGCCGTCCTTAAAAGATTTAAAGGACCGGTAATAGTGGTGGATTTCGGTACGGCAACTACCTTTGATCTCATAACGGCAAAGGGCGAATATTGCGGGGGCGTAATAGCTCCGGGCATAGGGATTTCCATAGAGGCCCTTTTTGACAAGGCATCCAAACTGCCAAAGGTCGATCTTGTAAAGCCCAAAAAGGTTATAGGGAAAAATACCTCTGAGAGTATACAATCTGGCATAATATATGGTTATGTCGGTCTTGTTGAAGGGATAGTGGCCAAGATTAAGGAAGAAGCCGGAGTTGAGGCGATAGTTGTCGCAACGGGAGGCCTTGCGCCGCTAATAGCTGCAGAGACTTCCTCTATAGACGAAGTAGTTGATAAGCTAACCTTAGAGGGGCTAAAGGAGATCTTCGAATTGAATAGGGGACGCGCAAATTGATAAGGTTTCTCCTGAAAATGATTATAGTCTTCATCGTTGCCCTTGCAGCTGTCATATATCATAATACCGATGCCGGGCGTGATATGGAACGGCGGATAGGAGAGGAGATGAGTCTTGGCAGGCTGGCTGAAAGAGGCGAGGACCTTTTTGATAGCACTATCTATTTTCTTTCCCTTAAAGGGCTTGAATATAAGGCCCAAAGTGAAGAGGCTCTAAAGAAATCGCTTAAAGATAAGTCCTTTGGGAAAAAAAATAATTCCGTGACCATAGCCAATGAGGAGTCGTCCGCGCGGCCGAAGGTTGAAAAAAAAGAAGAACTTAAGAATATTAAAAAATCCGTCATTGAGCCTGACAATAAAGAACAGATAGGGGAAGAGGATAGAAAGAGACTTCTTCAGATTATTGAAGGCGGGTGATTTTTTTTGCGACAGAAGATTTGAACTTTTTTAAAAGCTCTATGTCAATTATAGGTGCAAGCGGTTTTATATATTGAAAAAATCAGATGACTATCTGGTAAGGAAGAGCCAGGAAGGCGATTCCAGATCCTTTGAAATGCTGGTAATAAAGTATCAACAGCGGATATTTAACGTGATATTCAGGATAGTTCGCAATCGTGATGACGTTGAAGATCTGGCCCAGGAAGCCTTCCTTAACGCCTTTAGATCTATAAAGGGTTTCAGGGGAGGTTCCTCTTTTTACACATGGCTTTATAGAATAGCCTCCAATGTGAGTCTTAACCACCTTGCTAAGAATAAAAGGGCCGTCTTTGTAGATGAAGCTGTGATGGATACGGCGGATGTTGCCGAAAAAACCGCATCGGCTGATATCTCACCCGAAAGACGCGTCTCCAGTAATGAGACCGCCTCTGCCATATCAAAGGCAGTAGAGAGCCTGCCGGAAGAGATCAAAAAGGCGGTTATATTAAGAGAGTATGAAGGCCTTTCCTATGAGGAAATAGCTGAGCTTATGGATTGTCCTGTGGGGACTGTCAGATCAAGGATCTTCAGAGGCAGGGGGATTCTGAAGACTTCCCTTAAAGGCTATCTGTGAATATAAAGAGAGTGTTGGAGGATAAAGGTGAGCTGTGAAAAATATCTGGAGATGATATCTGATGAAGTGGATGCTGAACTTAAAGAGGGTGATTCTCTTTTCCTCATGCGTCATCTTGTTTTATGCCGCGATTGTCGAAATGAATACAGGGAAAGTCTCAAGCTTAAAGAGCTTCTTAAAGAAGAACTTTCTTTTTCCCCCGTCATTGTTCCATCCGATTTTTCTTCAAAAATTGTTAGTATTATAGAAAGCGATACGGCAACAGAGCTTACTGCGCAGGGTTTATATGAAAAAGGACGTGGAGGCTTGTCTGCCGTCCTTGAGGGTCTAAGGCGCTTTTCCCCCCTTAATGCGCCATCTTTTTCTTTGCCCCTTGCAGCGTCACTTCTCATGATTATTTCGGTTGGTTTTTATTATAAAACTACGTCTGAAGATGTAAATGCAGGGTACGTTCTTACAGATGCAAAAGATATAGATGCCAAGATAATTAAGGCTAATCTCTCTTCTTCAAGCGCTGTTGAAAATGATGAATTTGCATATTATGCAAAAAGTCATTCAAATGCGGTGCATCAGTCTTCTCTGGATCTTTCTATAGGCAGCAAAAGGGGCGGCATCATCTACGCCGGTTATGTGTCCGGCGGGCGTTGAAAGTTGATATATATGCTGATAGATAAATATAAAATATATCCTGCGATTGTAGCGCTGCTCCTTTTTTCTGCCTATCTTCCAACTCCTTCCGCCGCCGCCCTTAGCGAAAAGCAGACCTATCGCATATTAAACTCTCTCCTCACCGATAATTATGAGGTCTCCTTTGAGGCCGAAGAACTTCTTATCGCTTTTTCCGAAGGCGGCGCTCCAAAGATAAGCAGATATAAGATAGGAAGGCTCATGCCCTCGAAGAGGAGACGTGATACCTATCGTCTTGATGGTACTGTCGAGGAGATAATGGTGCAGGATGACTTTTTGCAGATTGTGTCATATCCAGACAGGAAGGTGGTAGTTCGAAGCCGCCGAAATCCAAATGCCAAGACTGAAGCGATAAGCAGGGAGCTTGTTTCGCTTGTGCAAAAAAATTACCATATCAAGTCAGCTGGCAAGGAGCCGCTCTCCGGCAGGGACGCTTTTGTCGTTGAGATCAGCCCTAAGGAAAAGGGAACAAGGCCATCCTTTAAGGCATGGATTGACCATGAGACCGGCTTGCCTCTAAAGACTGAAACCTATACCATAGAAGGCGCCTTGTCCTTTCTTAGCGCCCTTTCCGATGTGGTTATTAACCCTTCCTTTCCTAATGATTACTTTGTTATAATGGTTCCTCACGGAACAAAGGCATATGAACAGACCTCTGCCGATTTAGATGATGAAGGTGGGACAGGTAAAAATAAAAAGCTGCGAGTGCCGCCCGCCCTGGAAGGTGGATACCTGCTTAAAAAGAGCGGTCTTGATGAAAAGGGGAATCTTCAATCAATTTATCATGACGGTTTGAACAGTATCTCTGTCTTTAGTGAAGACTGGAATGATGATCTTTCACGGCATATGGAGAAAGAAGCACTAAGTTCCAAAAATAAATTGAATAAAGTGAAAAAAGGGCGCTTCGAGGGCTTTTTTTGCAGTAGGGACAGGGATAATATATTGAGTTTTATATCAGGAAGCCATCGCTATATATTAGTCGGAGAGGTTTCTAAAAAAGGGCTTATAGATATTGCCATAGATTTAAAGTCGGAGATTGAAAAAAATGAAAATTAAAAAATGGATTTATATGTTTGCCGCCGGTCTGATCTTTGCGTCCGGCGTTATTGTAGCCTCCATCTGGGACGTCCCTGAAGATGTTTCGGCAGTTTCAACTGTCCTTAAAAAAGATGCCGGGCTTTCT
>JAVVFD010000028.1:0-22798 GCA_032250935.1 bacterium | reverse complement strand
GTGGCCTTCTATCTTAACAAAGAAAGGCCCTTTAGTTTTTAATAGCTCGGCAGATATAACACCGATCGCCTGCGTAGATTCAGCCTTTATGGTCCACTTGCCAAGATCAAACATGAGTTCAGGTATCCTGAACTTCCTAAGAGCTCTCCCTTTTAGTGGTTTGGAAGGTTCCAGCACGTCTATAGACCCCACCGCCGGAGCAAGAGAGCCAGGCACAGCTCCTGCGCCAAGCAATGTCACAGAAGGTAGAGTTATATCCAGTTCCTCGGCTAAAACAGGGACTTCATATTTGCCCGCAACAGCAAGCGAGGTTGGTGCAACTTCCCCCGTTCCTGCAAACTTGACCGGCTCAAGCTTTTCAGTCTCAATTTTTTCCCACCTTGCCTTTATCATTTTAGGCAAAAGCGGTATTGGCGGTTTGCCTCTCGGTTTTTCCGCCTCAGCTATAATCGGTTTAGGCGGCTTGGGTATGGCTACGATATATTCGCCAATCCCGCCGCAGGTTGAGAGACCGGCAATCACCCTCTGCTCGGGAGCTGCCTCTAAGCTATTATAGTCAACTCCCAAGCTGAATGTAAGGTGAGGCGTTAAAAATATCTGCACTCCGGGGGTAAATCTCGTTGAGCTCTCACTTGCATCGGTTGCAGCAGACCGCCACTCTCCCTCAAGAAAAACCCTAAACCTCCGGTAAAAGGCGATATCGATTGCCCCGTCAACAAAGGTCTGGTCTTCAGGAGGATCAATTTCTAGCCCCGTTTCATCTGCCTGACGGTATCCAGCCCCCAGATGGAGTTTTGCATACTTGCTTCTGGCTCCAATAAGCACTTTTGCCGTATAGTCAGTCAAATCTGAACGAGCGGAATCTGAAGTTATAGGTTTGAGCATTGCCCCTGAAAGGGCCAGCTTAAATTTAGACCTGTTTGTACCCATGAGGCGCTTTTTAAAGCCCAGGTTCATATACCCTCTATCGTTTTCTTCAGCATCGTCGTTAAACAAAACATTCGGATAAGAGGCATTGAGTTCAAAACTCTGGCCTATGCCGAAGACAAAGGAAATCGGCATGAGAGTTTCCGAAGAGCCATCCTTCATGTCTGAAAAATTACACCATATACCGACGCACAGGTTGCCTGCCCCCACCATCTCTGCGGAAGGAGTGGAAAGAAGGCCCGTTTCACCGTACTGATTCGTGGCAGAGCGAGACTCTTCAGGATAGGCTGCAAGTGCCAAAAAGAACAAAAAAGCAACAAACAATCTCTTCAAAAAAAGATCTCCCCTTTTGTGTCCATGGTTTCAGATTTTGTATTCAATCATGTACTCTATATAATTCCCGGCAGAGGTCTTTATTCTCTGAACCTCTTCATCGCTGAGCTGTCTCACCTCACGTGCCGGCACGCCAACAACAAGAGTTCTCGGCTTCACCCTCATCCCCTCTTTTACAAGCGCCCCCGCCCCGACTATTGAATCTTCACCCACCTCAGCCCCATCAAGAACAATGGCGCCCATGCCGATGAGGCATCTGTCTTTTATCGTACAACCGTGCAAAGTCACGTTATGCCCCACCGTTACCTCGCTGCCTATGAAAAGAGGATGGGTTCCCCTGGTAACATGGAGGACAGAAGAGTCCTGAATATTAGTCCTGGCGCCTATCCTTATATAATTAACATCACCACGAACAGTTGCATTGAACCATACGCTGGATTCTTCACCTATAACAACATCGCCGATAACATGTGCGCTGTCATCTATATAGGCACTTGAAGCTATCTCGGGGTTCTTCCCCTTATATTGCCTTATCATTTCTATTAACAGCCTCTGGAATCTAGGATAAATTAATCAATTATCAACAGTCTTCAATTTCCGTTCAAAATAGTCAATTGTTTTCAAGAGCCCTTCCTTAAGGCGGACCCCTGGGTTCCAGTCAAGTTTGCCCGCAGCAAGCGAAATATCAGGTTGCCTCTGGGTCGGATCATCCTGAGGCAGCGGTTTGAAAATCAATTTCGACCTTGAACCGGTAATCGCCTTCACTTCCTCGGCCAATTCCAGCATAGTAAATTCATCAGGGTTCCCGAGATTTACGGGGCCTATGAAATCTTCACAGTTCATCATCTTTATCATACCTTCAACAAGGTCGTCAACATAACAAAACGATCTCGTCTGAGTACCTTCGCCGTAGATCGTTATATCATCCCCCCTTAATGCCTGCACAATAAAGTTGGACACGACCCTGCCATCATGTTCTGCCATCCTTGGGCCATAAGTGTTAAAAATCCTTATTATCCTGATATCCACATTATTTTGCCTGTGATAATCCATCATAAGGGTCTCTGCCACCCTTTTACCCTCATCATAGCAGCTCCTCGGTCCTATGCAGTTCACATTTCCCCAATAATCTTCACGCTGGGGATGAACACTCGGGTCGCCGTAAACCTCCGATGTAGATGCCTGCAGAACCCTTGCATTAACTCTTTTCGCAAGCCCAAGCATATTGATAATCCCCATAACCGAGGTCTTGGTGGTCTTTACAGGATTATACTGATAATGCACAGGTGATGCCGGGCATGCAAGGTTATATATCTGATCGACCTCCAATAAAATCGGCTCAATAACATCGTGCCTTATAAGCTCAAAGCTGTGATCATCAAGAAGGTGTGAGATATTTTCTTTTGAGCCGGTAAAAAAATTATCGAGACACAAAACATCATGACCGTCAGCAAGGAGGCGTTCACTAAGGTGACTGCCTATAAACCCTGCGCCTCCCGTAACAAGAACTCTCAAGATGGCCTGCCTATAGAAAAATACTCAAAGCCAAGCTTCTTCATCTCAGATGGACTATAAATATTTCTACCGTCAAAAATCACAGGAGCCTTCATCAGTTTCTTCATCCGCTCAAAATTAGGTCGCCTGAATTCATTCCACTCAGTGGCAACCAAAAGCGCGGCTGCACCATCAAGGGCGTCGTAGTTTATATCGCAATATTTAATCTTGTCTCCGAAGATAGCACGACCTTCTTCCATAGCCACAGGGTCATGAGCGACGACCTCAGCGCCCATCTCAAGAAGCCTGTTTATTATAACTATTGCAGGAGCCTCCCTCATATCATCTGTCCTAGGCTTGAATGAAAGCCCCCATAGGGCAAATTTTTTACCTTTAAGTTTGTCCTCACCGCCATAGTAATTCAGAACCTTCTCTACAAGGACTCCTTTTTGAACTTCATTAACATCTTCTACTGCGTTCAGGATTTTAAAATCATAGGAATGCTCAGCGGCGGTTTTGTACAGCGCCTTTACATCCTTTGGAAAGCAGGACCCACCGTAGCCGATACCGGGAAAGAGAAATGAGTGACCTATCCTGCTGTCGGAACCGATACCCTGCCTGACGCTTGTTGCGTTAGCGCCTACAAGTTCGCAGAGATTGGCGATCTCGTTCATAAATGAGATCCTTGTTGCCAGCATGGCATTGGCGGCATATTTTGTCATCTCCGCGCTTCTCACATCCATAATAACAATTGGGTTATCAGTCCTTACAAAAGGGCCATACAACTCCTTCATTATCTCTTCAGCATCAGACCCTGAATCTACACCGATAACTACGCGGTCAGGCTTCATAAAATCATCAATCGCCGCCCCTTCCTTCAGAAATTCAGGGTTCGACACCACATCAAAACCATAGTCGACAGCTCTTTCTTTAAGTTCGGCCGCTATAGCTTCTTTCACTTTATCAGCAGTCCCCACAGGGACAGTACTCTTATCGACAATAACCTTATAGCCATCCATATTGCGTCCTATATCCCTTGCAACTGCAAGAACATACTGGAGGTCAGCCGAGCCATCCTCTCCGGGCGGCGTACCTACGGCTATAAAACAGACAGTCGACCTTTTTACGGCATCTACTATATCGGTTGTAAAGGCAAGTCTTTTCTCTCCAACATTCCTCTTTATCAATTCTTCCAGGCCGGGCTCATAGATAGGTATTACACCTTTCTTAAGCTCTGAAATCTTTTTTTCATCGATATCAACACAGACAACATCGTTTCCTGAATCGGCAAAACATGCGCCGGCAACAAGACCTACATATCCGCTTCCTATGACACAAACATCCATAAAACCTGATCTCCTGAAAATTAAATACAAACAATACCCTGAAAAAAAGGTGGAAACATCTTACTTTAATGATGGTCAATAATCAAGGGCTTATTAAGGCACACTAATCAAGGGCTTATTGAGGCACACTTGCAGTATTCAGATTGTAGAATAGCAATAAAACCAATAAAGGATCCGGTAACAATTACGCCTTTTACAAGGGTCGAAGGTAGCGCTTCTATTCGTCTGATTTTAGAGCCCTGGCTGCTGAGTTTTCTTAATACACTCAGCTCGAATCCTGAATAATAGAGTCCCCTTATATTAATACAGATACTTTCTGCCGCCCTTAACCATATGATACAAAGTATCCACAAGCCGGTCCTCCCAGCTTTTTCCTTGCTCATCACCCCCTTTTCTCATATAATCAAGAGCTTATCAATTATCCGGCAGCGGGCTTTTTATCACATTGACTTAAAACGCCAGGATACCTTTCAACCTTAGTTAAAAGGAACAATTCCGGGAGAAACGATTGTCTATCTTTATCACCTTTGAGGGGATAGAAGGTTCGGGGAAAAGCACGCAGATATCTCTGCTGGCAGATCACCTGTCCGAGCAGAAAATCCCCTTTATTTCAACGCGCGAGCCAGGCGGCAGCGATATAGGTAAAAAGGTAAGAAAGCTGCTTTTGAGTACGGAAAACACTGAAATCACCTCAAGAACCGAACTTTTGCTTTATGCCGCAGACAGGGCCCAACATGTGGAGCAGGTAATCCAGCCTGCCCTTGCTAGAGGAAAGGTAGTCCTTTGCGACCGCTTTTCAGATGCCACCATCGCCTATCAGGGTTATGCAAGGGGGCTTGAACTTGAACTTATCCACAGCCTTAATTCGCTGGCTACAGGAGGCATCAAACCAGACCTGACCTTTCTCATAGACTGTCCCGTTGAAACAGGCATCGGAAGGGCTCTAAAACGTGGAGAGGCCGAAGGCAGCGACGAAATGCGCTTTGAGAAAGAGGCCCTCTCTTTCCATGCAAAGGTTCTTGAAGGGTATAAACAAATAGCCCAAAATGAGCCGGAACGGATATCGGTAATAGATGGGTCAATGCCGATAGGTGCGATTCACAACTCAATAATTGAACTGTTTTCAAAAAGATATGCAAGAGCAACCAGCAGTCGGGAGTGCTGCAAAATTGAGCTTTAGACAGGGAATTACAGGGCACGAGAAGCAGATAGATAAAATAGAGCGGGCGCTGGATAGCGGAACGCTTCCGCATGCCTATCTTTTTAGCGGCATGGGCGGGATAGGGAAAGGGCTTGTAGCACTTAAGCTTGCTGAGGCGCTGCAATGCAATAGTCCTGAATCAAGACCATGCGGCAAATGTGCCGGATGCAGGAAGATCAGGGAAGGAAACCACCCTGACCTTATAGAACTCCAAGCTGACGGAAAGTTTATAAAGATTGAACAGATAAGAGGGCTGCAAAAAAGATTGGGCCTCAAGTCCTTTGAAGGAAGGGCCACTGTATGCATAATTGACGGAGCTGAAAAGATGAATCCAGCTGCGGCAAATGCCCTTTTAAAGACACTGGAGGAGCCGCCTCAAGGCACATACCTCATACTTATTACAGAAAACATAAGACAGGTCATTTCTACCGTAATATCAAGATGCCGCAGGCTGAACTTCAACCCTTTATCTGCAGATAATATAGCTTCTATACTCATTAACGAAAAAGGGATAGCAGAGAAAGATGCCATAGCGGCGGCCGGGATGGCTGAAGGCAGCATGGGCAAGGCGATGGAGCTCCTTGATCGCTTCGATGCAAAAGAAAGAGAAGAAATGTTCGAACTTGTAATTGATTTTAAAAATATTGATGATGTCTTTTCAATTTCTGAAAAACTGACAAAAAAAGAAGGCACTCTAAAACTCATGAACTTTATCGACATGCTTAAGTTCTTCTTAAGAGACCTTATGGTGTTTAAATCGGGGGTTAAAAAAGACAGACTCCTAAACATTGCAAGTGATGAAATTTTAAAAAAAGGCGCCGGCAGTTTTTCTCTTGCCGCTCTCATGGAAATTTTTGAAACAGTCGCAAAGACGGAAACCGCTATTATGATGAATGTAAACAAAAGGCTTGCCGTGGAAAACATGCTACTGAAATTTTATAATAAAAAGGCAGATATATGCTGAAAGTTGCAGGAATAAAGTTTAAAGATTGGGGCAAGATATATACCTTTGACACTCAAGGAATTGAACTTAAAAAAATGGACAAGGTGATCGTAGAGTCAGAAAACGGCCTTTGCTTCGGCTCAGTCAAGATACCTCCCTATGAGCCGGAACAAAATGCGGCAAGAAAAGACTTGAAAAAAGTGATTCGTATCGCTACGGATGAAGACCTTATGCAGCTGGCGAGGAACAAGGAGAAGGAAACTGACGCCTTTATCCAGTGCCGCGACACCATAACAAAAATGAAACTCGACATGAAGCTTGTCAACGTTGAATATATGTTCGACGGAAGCAAGGCGCTCTTTTATTTTACCGCTGAAGAAAGGGTCGACTTCAGAGAGCTTGTAAAAAACCTTGCAGGCCAGGTCCATACGAGGATCGAAATGAGGCAGATCGGTGTCAGGGATGAGGCGAAGAAAAAGGGCGGAATAGGTCCCTGCGGCAGGATTCTTTGCTGCACGACCTGGATTGACAGCTTTGGCCCAGTCAGCGTAAAGATGGCAAAGGTACAGGGGCTTTCACTCAATCCAGCCAATATTTCCGGAATGTGCGGCAGGCTTATGTGCTGTCTTGCATTCGAACATAAAAATTATATAGACGGGTTTATGCCTAAAAAACCCTCCGCTCCTCCCCAGGAAGACATGCAAAACGACAGACCTCCCGCCAGAGAAAACAGGCCAGGAGAGAGGCGACCGGAAAGAAGGCCGGAGAGGCAATCCGACAATAAGTCTGTCCGGAAATCCGATAGAAGACCTGACAGGCCACAAAGAAAACGGCCTCAACAGGCAGCAGATGCAGCGCCACCCGATGAAACAAAAAAGACAGAATCTATAGCTGGAAACCACAAGGAAGGGGTGAAAGGCACGAGAAAGCCAAGGCCTAGAAGAAGAAAAAGAAAAGTTGGAGCAAAAAAAAGCAATGAGCAATAGTTTCTATATAACGACCCCTATCTATTACGTAAATGACGTCCCCCATATCGGCCACGCCTACACAACAGTTGCGGCAGATGTTATGGCCAGGTACAAGAGACTTGAAGGTGAGGATGTCTTCTTTCTTACCGGGTCGGACGAACACGGCCAAAAGGTGGAGGAAGCGGCCCAGAAAAACGGTGAAACCCCCATCGAACTTGCCGACAGGGTGGTAAAAAGATTTAGCGGCTTATGGGAAAAGCTTAACATCTCAAATGATGACTTCATAAGGACAACTGAGGATAGGCATAAAGAAGTAGCTCAGGAACTTTTCAAAAGAGTGGAAGAAAAGGGGGACATCTACCTCGGCGAATACGAGGACTGGTATTGCACCCCCTGCGAGACATTCCTTACTGAAAACCAGCTTATCGAAGGGAATTGTCCCGACTGCAGGAGACCTGTAAAAAAGCTTAAAGAAGAAAGTTACTTCTTTAAAATGTCAGCCTATCAGGAAAAGCTTCTTAAGCATATTGAAGAAAACCCCGACTTCATTCAACCTGTTTCACGCAGAAACGAAATCATCTCTTTCGTTAAGGACGGGCTAAGGGATCTCAGCATAAGCAGGACTACCTTTAAATGGGGCATTCCCGTTCCAGGCAACGAAAGGCACGTTATATATGTCTGGTTCGATGCCCTTACAAACTATATAAGCGCAGCTGATTGCTTTAAGGAAGGCGGTAAGTTTGAAAGGCATTGGCCCGCCGATGTCCACCTCATTGGCAAAGATATATTGAGGTTTCATGCCGTTTACTGGCCCACATTCCTCATGGCTGCCGGACTTCCACTTCCGAAGAAGGTATTTGCCCACGGGTGGTGGACGGTTGAGGGAGAAAAGATGTCCAAATCTCTCGGAAATGTCGTTGATCCATACACCGTGGCCGACGAGTTCGGCGTAGACCAGTTCAGGTATTTCCTCATGAGGGAGGTCTCTTTCGGGCTTGATGGTGATTATTCCCAGTCTGCCCTTATAGGCAGGATAAACAGCGACCTTGCAAACGACCTTGGCAATCTGCTTCACAGAAGCCTGACTATGACG
Source organism: bacterium (assembly GCA_032250935.1). Classification (GTDB taxonomy): domain Bacteria; phylum Desulfobacterota; class JADFVX01; order JADFVX01; family JADFVX01; genus JAVVFD01. The sequence goes on along the minus strand of JAVVFD010000028.1, from coordinate 14,493 downwards.
GAGAAGTACGTGGGAGGCCTTATCCCTGCCCCTAATGAATACAATTCTGAAGACAAAAAGTTCATTGAACTTGCAGCCAACAGCGTTGCCGGGTATAGAGATTCCATAAACGCTCTGGCATTCCACAAGGCGCTTGACCGCCTGTGGGAGCTAGTCAGGGAGACTAACAGATACATAGACCACTCGGCCCCGTGGAAACTGACAGGCGACAAGAACAGACTGGATACGGTAATTCATACATTCCTGGAATCGCTGAGACAGATATCTGTAATGATCTTTCCATTCATGCCAGCCTCTTCCGAAAAGATGTGGCTGCAACTGGGCGTAGGGAACAGCAAGGAACTTCTCTTAATGAACAGCCTTGAAAAGTGGGGCGCTATCAGGTCCGGGATAAAGGTAAACAAGGGGGAGATATTGTTTCCAAAGGTAGAGATCAAAGATGAAGTTAAAGAGCCCGGGCATGAAACCAGGATAAAAAAACAAAAGGATGAAGATATGGATAACATTATAACCTTTGATGATTTTATGAAGGTGGAGATAACAGCCGGCACTATTAAAGAGGCCGAGCGTGTCCCTAAATCTGAAAAGCTGCTCAAATTGCAGCTGGATACGGGAGGCGACAGCCTGCGACAGATCGTTGCAGGGATAGGCAAGGATTACGAGCCTGATCTGCTTCCCGGCAAGCAGGTGGCCATCGTCACCAACCTGAAACCGGTAAAGCTGATGGGGATAGAATCTCAGGGGATGATGCTGGCAGCAGGTGGCGACAGGTTGCAGCTGATCACCTTTGATGGTGAAGTAACGCCAGGCACAAGGATAAAGTAGGAACCTACAAGTTTTTTAACCACAAAGAGACAAAGGTCACGAAACTTTGACTGCAAGAAAGCTATTTTAACCGTAAAGTCGCAACCAGAATTAGGCGCTTCTAAGCGAGGACGCAGAGAGAAAAACTATATACATACCATTGGCTTAGTATTCTTTACGCTTTAAGAAGCCCTATTATTTATAGTTTTATGTCGCTTTATTTTCTCTTTATTTTAAACCGTTTCCCTCTGTGTACTCCGTGCCTCCGTGGCAATCACCTTATTTATATTAAACTAAGAGACTTGATTAACTATCTATTTATATGAGCAATTCCAAATCTGCAATGTCAGAGTTCATCGACAGTCACGCCCATCTGGACTTCCCCGAATATGCCGATGAACTGGATGCCGTTATTGAAAGGGCGCGCCAGGCCGGTGTTTCCAGAATACTTACCGTCGGCACCACACTTGAGGGCAGCATTTCCTCTCTTGAGATCGCAAAGAAACACCCTTTCATCTATTCCACTGCAGGAGTGCATCCCCATGAAGCGGCAAGCGTTAATGAGGCCACACTGTCTGGCATTCGCAAGCTCGCCAATCATGAGAAGGTAGTCGCTATCGGAGAGGTTGGTCTTGATTATCACTACGAGCACTCGCCAAGGGATATTCAAAAAAAGGTCTTTTGCGATTTCATAGCTATGGCTAAAGATTGCAAGCTGCCCCTTATTATCCATACCAGAGAGGCGGAAGCAGACACGATGAATATAATTACGTCTCAAAGGGCCGGCGATGCGGGCGGGGTGATTCACTGTTTTTCCGGTTCTTTAGATATGGCAAGACGCTGCACAGATATCGGTTTTTATATATCCATTCCGGGGATAGTTACATTCAACAAGGCAACAAACGTCCACGACGTTGTTAAAAACATCCCCATAGACCGGATGCTCATAGAGACGGACTCACCCTTTCTTGCACCGATCCCATACAGGGGCAAGAGAAATGAACCTTCCTATGTAGTCAGGGTGGCCGAGAAGGTGGCCGAGCTTAAGGGCCTAAGCGTAGAAGATGTAGCAAGGGTAACCACCCTTAATGCAGAAAAACTCTTCAATATCGGCGCCTCTATTGAAAAAGGTGAAATAGCTTACCGGATAAGAGACTCCCTCTATCTTAATATCACCAACCGCTGCACCAATAGCTGCCCGTTTTGCGCAAAAAACAGCGACCTTACAGTAAAGGGACACTATTTGGGGATTGATTCTGACCCGACAGCGGCAGAGGTGATTGCTGCTATAGGCGATCCCGCGCCTTATAAAGAGGTGGTCTTTTGCGGCTTTGGAGAATCTCTCATCAGGCTGGATACAGTAAAAGAAGTTGCAAGCTGGCTAAAAGGAAAAGGGGCAAGAGTCAGGATCAATACGGACGGCCTTGCCAATATGGTGCACAATAGAAACATACTGCCGCAGCTTGCAGGAATTGTAGATGCCATTTCAGTCAGCCTGAATGCCGACACAGCCGAGCTCTACGAAAAGGTTTGCAGACCGCCCTTTAACGGGGCCTACGAAGGGGTGAAAAGTTTTATTGTTGAAGCAAAGAAACATATACCCGATGTAACAGCCAGTATTGTTGGCCTGCCGAATATCGATGTTGAAAAGTGCCGGAACATAGTGGAGGGAGAACTCGGCGTAAGGTTCAGATTAAGACCTTATAACGAGGTAGGCTAGCAGATCAGGAAAGCTCTGTCTTTATGCCGAGCCAGAGATTACCGAGACCAGCGCCTCTTCCGCCTTTTGTACAATATCAGCGGACCTGAAAGGTTTTTCAATACAGGCGTAAACATCGAGGGGACCGATTTTTTCCCTGTATTCCGATGCCGTAAGGGCCGACAGCACTATCAGCGGGATCTGCTTAAAGGTGGGCTTCTCTCTGATCCTCTTGCAAAACTCAAATCCGTCCATAACGGGCATCATAAGATCGACAATTATAACGTCTGGAACCAGATCTTCAGCCACCTTCAGCGCCTCAAGACCGTTTTCTGCGCTGCCCACATTAAACCCTTTGGCAAGAAAGAGGAAGGTCAGCATCTTTCTTATCTTGTCGTCATCATCTATTACAAGGACTTTTTTGCCGTTTTTACTACTCAAAATCCATCTCCCCAGGCTAGAGGTCTCTCACGCTGACCCAGAACAACAAAATCACCAATATTCCAGCAGTATATACCTCTATGGTATGTTAGTCAATCGGTCAAAGGCTCTATTTATAACTATCAATTAAATAGTCCTTTTGGCAAGGTCTCTAATAGTCTTCCGACAGAGCTTGCCCCTTGGCCTTATTGGCGCTTCTCTCCTGACTCTTTTCGAAGCCTAACTCTTGTTCCTAATGCCCTTCTTCTCCATGGCCAGCTTACGCATCCTGAACTTCTGCAGCTTTCCAGTCACCGTCATGGGGAACTGCTCAACAAACGATATATATTTTGGGACCTTGAAGTGGGCCAGCTCACCTTTGCAGAAAGTCTTCATCTCCGCCTCGGTCGCCTTGAGGTGGGTGTAGAGTACGTCCTCAATCTCACGAGGATAGATGTTCTCCACTCCGCGTATGATCATATCCTTAAGTCGCCCCGTGATTCTCACGTAGCTATCTTCGTCCATAACTCCCAGGTCTCCCGAGTGAAGCCAGCCGCTTTCGTCGATCGCCTTCTTCGTCGCCTCTTCGCCTCCGTAATACGAGTAGAATCTGCCACTATTTAATTCCATAAAATTTACGTTTATATTCATCGCCATACCACCAAATATCACCCTGGAACACATCTGATGTCCGGTCAAAATGGAGTCCAATATTAAAATTCAAACAAATAATAAATTTTTTAGATTTTGGCATATGGGCTGAAAAGCCGCCTGTACCCGGAGAAAAAATTACTTTTTCATTCAAAGAAATAATGGAATCACCATCTATTATATAAAAATATCCTTCTTCATTTATGCTGCGATATACAACATCTTTAATATTTTGCCCTTTTTTATTTAAAGTCAATGTGGTTTTAGCAAAGATTATGTACCTTCCCGTATAGTGAATGGAAATGGAGCAGTTATAAAGGAACTGCTGGATTATCAACCCCACACCCCTTCCTCACAACTGACTGGCTTCTGGGACAATTTGACATAGAAAAAATGAAAGAGGCTATAATACATCATGGCTATTCACAAAAGGAAATTGCCGATCATTTGAAACTTCATTACTCAACAATCAGTCGACTTATTAATGAAAATTAAAACCGCAAGATTAAAGACTTGACCCGAAAGCTTGTCTCTTTTTATAACCGGGGGAAAAAGCGCACACTGTTCGTGCTGATGACGATACACGTTGAATACCTCGGGGTCAACTTCAGCGGAAAATTCAAGGGGGTTTAAGTGGCTGTTTTTATTCTTAAGGTCATTATATCGGCGATAGTCATTACCTTCTGTTCATGGCTGGCGGGAAAGAAGCCCGAACTTGCAGGCTTTATCATGGCCCTGCCCCTGGCCACACTGCTGGCACTCCCTTTTTCCCACTTTGAATGGCAAAATCCGGCAAATACTGTCAGGTTTGCCAGGAGCATCTTTGTAGGCATTCCCGTATCACTGCTGTTCTTCGTCCCTTTTCTTCTTGCCGACAGAATAAATCTTGGTTTCTGGCCAAGCTACGCATTGGGAGTGCTACTACTTGCAGCAGGATTTCAGATACATAGAGTTCTGGTCAGCATGATATAGCCTGCCTGGAGGTAAATCTAAAAGATCGCTGGTCACCAGTTACCTTACCCAGTTACCTTTGCAAAATTAAGTTTATTTTCCTAGTCATTCTGCGTTAGAATGCCAAATTAGTTTCAATATTTCAACTCAAATGGTGGAGATTTAAATGATAAAAAAACAATATTCCCATGATTCATGCTTCTTTGCTTTATTCTTTCTTTTTGCCTCGCTGACTGCCCTTCCAGGCCAGACACTGGCTGCCGATGAGACGGAAGTGCAGTTTACCTTTGCGCAGCCTCCCATTACAAAGCCCATGGATAAAGGGGAAAGCGAGCATCGCTTCAACCTCACCTACCTGAAGCTTGACATGGATAATGCCATAGAGGGTAGAGGCATTAACTATATGCAGAAGAAGGGACAGGAAAGAGGCGGCATAGCCTGGAACGTGGGCGCTTTTCAATTGGAAGATGAAGATGGTATTATTGATGGTTTCATGATAAACGGCGGTGTAGACCAGGAGATCCACCTTGGCAGCGGCAAAAACTCCATAATGTTCTTCGGCCTGACCCCTTCATTGATGTTTATGACTTTTGACATTTCAATTCCCGGGATTGCCGATATTGAAGTAGATGTCACAACGTTAAACTTTAATTTACACGCCGGATACGAGCATCAGATACCGCTCGGAAGAGTTATCCTGACACCATACGCAAAGGTCGATCTTAACGGGAGCATGAGTAGTTCCTCCACAACTACGGACATTTATTCTCCTTGCTGTTACACCGATACCACCTATGACGATAATACCGATGCATATATAACACAAACAATAGGTTTTGATATCCTGCTCCCGGGAGGCGTTTCCATTGCCAGCGCCTTGAATACAGGCGGTGATGACGACATGACCCTCATCCAGGTTGGATGGAGCTTCTAGCGATCTAACAGACTTTCAGTAATAGAAAATACTCATTCCTATAAGGGATGTTTGACGGGAGATGAGCAATCTTTTACCGGCAGACATCCCTTTTTTACTTATGGCTATCTCTAAAAATATGTCATGCTCGGCTTGAAAGTTTATCCCGTACTACGGGAGGCATCCGGATATTTGATATGACTGGATTCCCGACTTCTCGGGAATGACGAAATTACCATTATTAGAGGCAGCCTTATGGGTAATTGGAAGCAGCGACCTATTATATTGCTCCCCGTCCGGAGCCGGATAAAAAGCCTCAAAAAGATTCCTCAAATCCCAATAATATATTGAAAAACAAATCCCACTGTGTTACATTAGCGCGTTCATACAGTCGGGGCGTAGCGCAGTCTGGTAGCGCATCGGTTTTGGGAACCGAGGGCCGGAGGTTCGAATCCTCTCGCCCCGACCATTTTTTCATCCCTATTCATTATGCGCCTGTAGCTCAGGTGGATAGAGCAACTGCCTTCTAAGCAGTGGGTCTGAGGTTCGAGTCCTCACAGGCGCACCAAATTACAATAACATAAAGAGGGACTGCGAATTTCGCAGTCCCTCTTTTTTTCTTGCCCCCCTTCAGCGCCCTGAAAAAGAGATTGACACAAAGTCTACCAAAATAGTAAAGTATAAACCTGCAATAAGTCTACATAATTCAATACGATTAAACATGGAGGAATATTAAAGATGGGCATAAAGGTAAGAATCCCCACACCACTCAGAAAGCTTACAAACGGCGAAAGTGAAGTCGAGGCAAAGGGAGCCGACATTTCCGAGCTCATAGATGATCTGGAAAAAAGCTATCCCGGAATAAAAGGAAAACTCTGTGAGGAGAATGGAAACGTAAGGAAGTTTCTGAATATCTACCTCAATGATGACGATATCCGCTTCATGGACAGCCTTGCTACCGAACTTAGAGACGGGGACAGCGTTTCTCTCATCCCTGCCATTGCAGGCGGGATTTCATAATTTCCTGCAGCTGATCCTTTCAAAAATATAAGCCACTCATATCAGGAGGTACATTAGATCATGGGAAAAATATATGAAGATATAACGAAGACGGTAGGCAATACGCCGCTTGTAAGGCTAAACAAGCTGACAAAAGGTTGCAAGGCGGAGGTCCTTGTCAAGCTGGAGTCTTTCAACCCCCTTTCAAGTGTCAAGGACAGGATAGGTCTTGCCATGATAGAGGCGGCTGAAAAAGAAGGCCTTATAGATAAAGATACAACTATAATAGAACCAACCTCGGGCAATACGGGGATCGCCCTGGCCTTCGTTTGCGCGTCGAGAGGATATAAACTGATCCTCACCATGCCTGAAACCATGTCTGTTGAAAGAAGGAAACTGCTCAAACTCCTCGGGACCGAGCTGGTTCTGACGCCGGGGACGGAAGGGATGAAAGGCGCTATAAACAAGGCGGTCGGCCTGGCTAAAGATATAGAAAAATCCTTTGTGCCCCAGCAGTTTAAAAATCTGGCCAACCCCGAAATCCACAGGAAGACCACGGCCGAGGAGATATGGAACGATACGGACGGCAAGATCGACATCTTTATCGCCGGAGTAGGCACGGGCGGAACCGTTACGGGCGTTGGTGAGGCGATAAAGGCCAAAAAGCCGTCCCTTAAGGTAATCGCTATAGAGCCTGTTGACTCAGCCATACTCTCGGGCGGACAACCGGGACCTCACAAGATACAGGGGATAGGCGCAGGTTTTGTTCCCGACATACTTAATACAAAAATAATCGATGAGATTGCACAGGTCTCAAATGATGATGCCTTTAAAATGGCAAGAAAGGCTGCCATGGAGGAAGGTATTCTCTGCGGCATATCTTCTGGAGCGGCGCTTAGCGCTGCCATTGAAGTGGCAAAAAAGGATGAAAACGAGGGAAAGCTTATCGTCGTAATCCTTCCGGATACGGGGGAGAGATACCTGAGCACTGCGCTTATGGAAGAAGAGTAGGCTTTTGAGAACTCCTGCGGGAAGTGCAAGCTACATCCGTCCGGCCATAGGCAGCGCCCTTGAACTTATAGGGAATACTCCTCTCGTAAGAATTAGAAACATAACTTCCGACCTTCCTCCGGGCGTAGAGATCTATGCAAAACTGGAAGCCTGTAATCCCGGAGGTTCCGTCAAGGACAGGCCGGCCCTTAGAATGATTGAAGAGGCGGAGACATCGGGAGAACTGACCAAAGACAAGGTGATCCTCGATTCCACATCTGGCAATACGGGGATAGCCTATGCAATGATCGGCGCCATAAAGGGCTACAGGGTTACCCTTGTCATGCCCTCCAATGTAAGCGATGAGAGAAAGAAGATTGTTGCCGCCTTCGGCGCAGATGTTGTCTATTCCGATCCGATGGAAGGTTCCGATGGTTCCATACTGCTGTCAAAGAAGCTAATGGCAGAAAACCCCTCCATCTATTTCAAGCCGGATCAGTACAACAACCCCGCAAATGTAAGGGCCCATTACCACGGCACGGCCGAAGAGATCATAAGCCAGACTAAAGGCAAGATCACCCATTTCGTGGCCACCATAGGGACCGGCGGCACCATAATGGGAAACGGCAGCAGGCTTAAGGAGTACAATAGCGATATCATTGTGAAGGCGCTTGAACCTGAAAGCCCCTTCCATGGTATAGAGGGCCTGAAGCATATGGACAGCTCCATATTGCCGGGAATATATAAGGAAGAGAAACTGGATGGAAAGATCCCCATACCTACTGAGGCTGCCTATGATATGGCAGTAAGACTTGCCCGTGAAGAAGGTCTTTTTGTAGGACAGTCTTCAGGGGGAGCAATGTGGGGAGCGCTGGAAATGGCAAAAGATCTTACCGAAGGTGTTATCGTTACCATTTTCCCGGATGGCGGGGATAAATATCTGTCGACGGCGCCATGGAGTGATATTATATGATCCACATCAAAAAAGATCATCTTGACCATATTGAGACGCATGGAAAGGAAGGCTTTCCCAATGAGGTCTGCGGCATTATACTGGGAGTCTCAAAGAGCGGAAAAAAAGAGGCCCTTAAGCTGATCAGGGGAACGAACCTTAACAGCGACAGGAGCCATGACAGGTATGAACTTGACCCCAAGGACCTACTGAAGGCGGAAAGGGATGCCAGAGACAGTGGCATGGAGATAATAGGTTTTTACCATTCTCACCCAGATCATCCCGACACCCCTTCCGAGTTTGACAGGGAAAGGGCATGGCCCGACTATTCATATATAATCAGCTCCATAATGGGGGGGAAAGAGGCAAGCACAAAATCATGGCTGCTCAATGATGAGAGCCATATCTTCGAGGAAGAAAAAATCATAGTTTCAGGAGCTTAGGATAGATATGAACTTTACTGAAGAGCAGATAGAAAGATATTCAAGACACATAATCCTCCCCGAGGTCGGCGGTAAGGGACAGCAGAAACTTTTAGATGCGAAGGTTTTCTGCCTCGGCGCAGGAGGCCTGGGGTCGCCGGCGCTCATGTACCTTGCAGCGGCGGGAGTGGGAACCCTTGGAGTTGCCGATGGAGACGTTGTCGACATGAGCAACCTGCAAAGGCAGATAATACATAACACGGAGAGAGTCGGCGTCTCAAAGGTTGAATCTGCAAGACGCACCATAGAAGAGATGAACCCCGATGTGAGGGTCAATATCTACAACAAGATGCTTGATGTAGATAACATAAGGGAGATAATAAGGGACTACGACATCATACTCGACGGCAGCGACAATTTTCCTACCAGATTTTTGATGAATGACGCCTGCTTCTTTGAGAAAAAAACCCTCATCTCTGGCAGCATGTTCCGCTTTGACGGCCAGGTAACAACCTTTAAAAGCCAGGAAGGATACCCATGCTACCGCTGCCTCTACCCTGAACCACCGCCTGAAGGAATGGTGCCCAGCTGTCAGGAGGCAGGCGTACTGGGAGCGCTTCCAGGGGTTGTGGGAGTACTGCAGGCTACGGAAGCGATAAAGGAGATTCTGGGGATAGGAGATTCTCTTGCAGGACATCTACTCATATACGATGCCCTTTCCATGAATTTTAGAAAGGTAAGGGTAAGAAAGGACGAAGAATGCCCTCTTTGCAGCAAAAAAGCGACTATTAAGGAACTCTCCATGTACGCGGCGAGGGTTTGCGAGATATAATTATATAAGTAAACAGGTAACAAGACCCGCGTCATACCTGTTTTCAACCTGTCATTCCCGGCTTGACCTGGAATCCATGTAACCTGCTTTATGGATTCCGGTTTTCACGGGAATGACTATTAGGAAAGGAATATATTCACCTGATTATAGGCATCTGTCAATGAATGCGATACAAGCAAAGAATGCAGATCATAGATTTCCATCCAATCCCGGCTATCTGAAACTCCTCCTATCTTCGAAAGGGATGAGGATAGGAAAGAGTGTCGCGGACGAACTGGGCAAGACAATGAAACCCAGGCGCGGCGTCGCCGGTGGAGTGGAGCTTATCCTGCCTGGCGGCGTATGGGTGGATGTTCCTATCGAAGAGGCATTTACTGAAGCATCTCCCTTCAGCCTTGAAAAAGAGGGAAGCAGTTTTTACGTTACAGCTTACGGTGAGTCGACGCCTGTAAACCTTATTCCTCAACCATCCTTTTATAATAAAATTACCGGCAAAGACACCCCTTTCTACCAAGTAGCCAGCCTGCATGGAAGCGAGGTACATATAACGCCAAGCGGCAAATGTCAGTTTTTCGACCTGGACGCAAGCTGCCTCTTCTGCCAGGAGAGGGAGGCCTTCTTCCCTATAGCGAGAGAATTCATAACCGTGGAAGAGGTAATTGAGGTAGTAGAGGCCGCCTTTTCAGATGGCCTTGCAGACTCGGTTGAACTAAACCTGGGATATTATGACACTCCCGACAGGGGGATATCACTGCTTGAGCCTTACATAAAGGCGATAAAGAGAAATTTTGACACCCTTGTCGCTGTAGATGTCCAACCTCCCGCAACAAACAGTTGGATAGACAGGACCTATGCCATGGGTGCCGACAAGATAAGCTATCATCTGGAGATATTTGAAAGGGATATATTCAAGGAGCTCTGCCCCGGAAAAGAACGTATGATCGGCTGGGAGAGGTTTGTCAATTCATTAAGCTATGCAGCGGCCCTCTTCCCGGGCGGGACGGTATCCACCAACCTGATAGTGGGGCTGGAGCCGCCAGCTTCAACAATGAAGGGGATTGATTTTCTGGCAGGTATAGGGGTTGTCCCCATACTTCCTGTATTCAAACCGTTAAAGGGAACCCCTCTATACGAAAGGGGCGTACCCAAGCCGGAGGATATCGCCCCCATATACGGCCATTTTTATAATGCCCTCAAGAAAAACGGCGTCAATATGACCTGGTCTAAAAATGTAAGCACCTATATGACTCCCCTTGAAGCCAGATATTTTGCAGGAGATGATGCAAAACTTCAGGTTACGATGCAAAATATCTACAAGTCCAAGATCGGGGGGATGGCAATCCGCAGCTTTGCGGGTCTAAGAAGAAGGTTAAAGGTCAAGGAGGTAGAAGACTCCTTTGAATCCTCCGGCCTGTAGACAGGAATAACAATATCTTCCATTAACCTAAGCCGTTGTTCAAAAATAACCGTAACATTGAAAGAGATGGCCGGTATAAGTGGCCGTAATGAAATAGTCTTAAATGTAATAGTTATTTGATAACGGCCCCTAAAGGCGGATTCAAGTCTCACAAAACTTATGAACGTTGTTATAGACAGAAGACCACTCTGGGTCATCTTTATGGTTCGGTCATTCAGATATTTTATCTTTATGCTCCTTGCCCTTGCGACATATTCCGTTTCCACCCTTTCTCCTCCTGAAGGGCTCAGCCAGGAAGGACTGAGGGCGATGGCCGTTTTCGGACTCGCCATCATCCTGTGGGTCACTCATCTTCTCCCCCTTGCCATAACTGGCCTTCTTGCCATGGTTCTCATATCTTTAATGGGAATAATGAGCTCTCATGAAGTCTATTCACTTTTCGGCAATGAGGCTATATTCTTCATACTGGGGGCGCTCATCCTTGCATCGGGCGTTCTGAAAACTGGGCTAAGCAGCAGGCTGGCTCTCATCGTCCTCACCATATTCGGAAGCGATTCCAAAAGGCTCGTCCTCGGCATCTTTCTAACTTCGGCCTTTATGTCTTTCTGGATGCCTGAACATGCCGTTGCGGCCATGATGTTTCCTATTGTGCTGGAGATAGTAAGGGGCCTTGAGCTGAGACCTATGGAAAGTGATTATGCGAAGGCGCTTTTCATATCGCTTGCATGGGGGGCCATCATCGGGGGGGTCGCAACCTTTCTTGGTGGAGCCAGGAACCCGCTGGCCATCGCCATACTTAAGGAGACTACAGGAAGTACGATAGGTTTTTTTGAATGGATGAAGGCGGTGGTTCCCATCGTTCTCATACTGCTTGTTACGGCCTTTTCGATAATCTCCTTCTCCTTCAAGATAGGATCGGAAGATATTGCTAAGGCGAGGGAACTTATCACAGAAAAAAAGATCAAGCTGGGAAGGATGACCTATGGCGAGCTTATGGTCGGAACAATCATGATCCTTACCATCATTATGTGGATGTTTTACAGTAAAGTCCTCGGCCTTGCCAACATAGCGCTTTTATCCGTTGTTGCACTTTTTGTCTTCAAACTTGTTTCCTGGAAGGATGTGGAAGAACATGTAAACTGGGGGATCATACTGATGTACGGCGGGGCTATATGTCTTGGCCTTGTAATTACAAAGAGCGGGGCAGCGCTCTGGGCCGGAGAGATAATAATAGGTTCCTGGGTCGGCAGCTCCATTGCAGCCCTGGTCATATTTGCGGCACTTTCCCTCGTCCTGACTGAAGGGATCAGCAATACGGCCATAGTAGCCATACTGCTCCCTCTTGGAATAAGCCTCTCAGAGGCATATGGTATAGATCCAAAGATAATGACTTATATTGTCGCCGTACCAGCCGGGCTTGCCTTCATGCTCCCCATGGGCACCCCGCCTACCGCCATAATCCTTTCATCGGGATATATAAAGGTGCGCGACCTGGTTTTACATGGCCTTATTCTGAAACTGCTTGCCTTGATCATTTTTCTCTTTATGGCAAAAATTTATTGGCCCTTTATCGGAATCAATATTTAACGCTGAGGTGATTTGTGAAAAATATTTTACTGGTCCTATCCACAACAAGGCAGTCGCCTAAAACGATTGAACTGGCCTTAGAAAAAGTCAAAACAGAAGAGAGCTCGCTAAGCGCCCTCTTTGTCCTCGATTCTAAAATGCCGGGCAGCATACTGGAAAAGCTTACAGATTCCGGATTTACAGGCGAAAAACCTTCACAGGAGCTTCACGATTCCATCTTGAGCGAATACAGAGAAAGGGGCAAAAAGAAACTGGAAGAGGTTGAAAAACTGGCAAAGGAGATGAACATCCCCTTTACTGCAATTATAAGGGAAGGAGACTTCACATCGGAGTGCCTTGCCGAAATAAAGGTCAGAAATACCGATACTGTTATCACCACAAGAAAAAAACGATCCACCCTTTCAAGGTTCATATTCGGCTCACCGATTGAACAGATAAGGGATGAATCTAAATGTGAAATGATCATAGTTGAAGAATAAAAAATTAAAGTGTTTGATATCAAAGAGATAAACAGGAAGTATGAGCAGCTGGAGCCCCAGAATCTCCTTGAGTGGGCCATACTTGACCAATTCAAAGGGGCCATAGCCCTCTCCTCATCTTTCGGGATAGGAAGCTCCGTGCTCCTTCATATGGCATCAAAAATAGACAAGGGCATTAAAGTCATATTCATAGATACGGGATGTCACTTCAGGGAGACTATTGAATATAAAGATCGCATCGTTTCCCTTCTGGGACTTACCAATGTAGTGGAATATGCTCCCACCAGGAGGGACCTGGACCTCTACGACCCCGATAGAAATCTCTATGAAATGCACCATGACCTTTGCTGCGCAATCAGGAAGGTTGAACCTCTCAAGAGATCCCTTAAAGGCCTTTCGGCATGGATAAGCGGAATAATGCGGTCACAATCTGAAACCAGAAAAAATGTGCATATGATCGAGAAGTACGAAGGGGATATATATAAGATCAATCCGCTCGTCAACTGGACGTCCAGGGATTCATATTTCTATATAGAAAAAGAGGGGCTGCCCCATCACCCCCTCTTTGAAAAAGGTTATCCCAGTGTCGGATGCGAGCCTTGCACCTTTCTACCGACTGCAGAAGGTGGCGAAAGGTCGGGCAGATGGAAGGGAATGCCCAAGACAGAATGCGGACTTCATACATTTATGGATAAGAAGTAACAGGCCTATATCCATACTCCCCCGCTTTATCCTGAAATACTCTCCCCCCTGCCCTTCCCCACCGGGCGAGTGAGTGAAGGAAATATCCGTCGCGGAGACAAATCTGCTTCAATCATAAAAACCCCTTTTACAAAACGAAATAACCAACTTATCCACAAGAGATAAAAAATTTTGTGGATAACTCAAAGCGCTATTTACAGAAAAGCATATAAAACCATAAATGATAAAAGTTAACGACAAAAACAGATCATAAGTTACTGATAAATAAGGCAAAAAAAGCAGCAAAGCCACTGCCTGGAAAATAGGCACATCGCTCTTTAGCAGATGCCATCAGGGTTTCGGGGAGGTGACAGAAAAAAACAGTGCAACTTATCCACAGTTTTTGTGAATAAAACCGTAAGTGCCTTTAGCGCAATCTTTTTTCAAGATATGGCTTAAATTAAAGCAATATCTGTCGTGTTAAATATGATGCTGCAAAATGGCAAGGCAGGTGCAATCAAACTTCGCACCAATAGATGCGAACATGCTCCGGGAGAGATGGCAGTTCAGGGAAATCGAAGGGGGGATCTAACTTCGTGACTTTGGCGAATCGTTTTTCAAGCTCGGAAAGGTAATATTTTTCATCTCCTCCCCTGTGGTTATTTGCAAACATCGCTATGCCCGTCGCAGAAAGAA
>JAVVFD010000027.1:0-22990 GCA_032250935.1 bacterium | reverse complement strand
CCAAGCACCGAACCTACTGAGGATATAGCTGCATATACAAAGGCCTTTGCCGGGACAGAAAGAGACATAGTCATTAAAAGCACATCGGGCGGAACGGGAAAAAAGGATGACTCTACAAGGGCGAGCCAAAAAAGAGCCCATCCGGCATAAGGGGAACTGGACCACTGCATGACCCAGTCATAGGTTTTTCTAAGCACGGTCAGTCTTCTCCTTCCAGCCGTATTCTCCGATAAGCGGCACGAAACTGCACTCTTCCAGCTCCACCCGGGTAAAGGAATCTCCGGTCTTTACATATTTAGTAAGAATCTGTCTTTCTCCTTTAGCTATCGGCAGGACCAACCTGCCCCCTACCTTTAGTTGATCCATCAGGTCTGGCGAGACGCCCGGGGACGAGGCGGCAACCAGTATGGCGTCAAAGGGGGCCTTATCGGGCCAGCCAAGCGTTCCGTCTCCAACCCTGTAAAGAACATTATGACACCTGAGGGTCAAGAGCAGCTTTCTGGCCTTAACCGATAGAGATTTCAGCCTTTCAACGGTAAAGACCTCACCTGCGATGACTGCCAGAACTGCCGACTGATAGGCCGACCCGCCACCTATCTCCAGAACTCTCTCTCCCCCCTTAAGCTCCAGCGCCTCAGTCATCCTCGCAACCGTATAAGGCCTTGATATGCTCTGTCCTTCCCCGATTGGCAGGGCGCTGTCTCCATAGGCCTGCCCCTGAAACGCATCTTCCACAAAGAGGTGGCGGGGGGTCTCTATCATTGCATTGATAACCAGCTCATCCTTAATACCGCGGGGGATAACATATTCCTCCACCATGCGCCGGGAGGCCCTTCTGTGATCTATCAGGGGCCTCAAAGCTTCCAGCTCTTCAGTTCATCCATGGTCTTATGATTCGTAAGATCAAGATGCAAAGGTGTAATTGAAATAAAACCTTTTGATACGGCCTCAAAGTCGGAGTCATCCCTGTGCTCAAAGCCAAGGTTATCTCCGCCTATCCAGAAATACTTCCTCCCCCTGGGATCAATCTTTTCTATGACGGCATCCCCATAGATCCTCTTTCCCTGTCTTGTCACCTTCCAGCCCTTCAGTTCTTTTTCCGGCAGATTGGGGACATTGATGTTGATCAGGGTATCTTCAGGCATCCCTTCAAGCATAATAATTTTTACAATTTTGGCCGCCGAGTCAGCGGCGGCATCGAAGTTGAAATCGCTCTTTGAATCAAGAGAGACGGCAACGGAGGGTATGCCCAGGAGCGTGCCTTCCATAGCGGCTGCAACGGTGCCTGAATAGGTAATGTCATCGCCCAGATTGCCGCCCTTATTTATGCCCGATACGACAACATCGGGACGAAAATCCAGGAGTCCGTTAACGGCAAGGTTTACGCAGTCCGTAGGGGTGCCATCAAGAGAGTAGCGATTTTTGGATATTTCTTCAAGTCTTAATGGATGGTGCAGGGTCAGGGAGTGACCGGCTGCGCTCCTTTCCCTGTCTGGAGCTACGACGTAGACATGACCGAGCCGGGACATGGCCTCTTCGAGAGCTATGAGTCCCTCAGAGTGAATGCCGTCGTCGTTTGTCACAAGAATATTCAAGGATATGGCCGCTACGGAGTTATTAGGTGAGACAAGTAAAATTGGTCGGGGCGAGAGGATTCGAACCTCCGGCCCCTTCACCCCCAGCGAAGTGCGCTACCAGGCTGCGCTACGCCCCGACACAAAGATGTAGTAATATATTATAAATCGGGTCTCCTGTCCACAACTTTTTCCGCCTTATCCATAAGATCATGTCCATCAATACGATCACTGAAACGCAGATAAAATCTCTTCATCGCAAGCGGGGGAACAACCGTCGTCATAGCCACGACAATAATAAGAGCAGCATAGATATCATTACTGAGAATGCCCGAAACCCTTCCAAGTTCGGCAAATATGAGGCCCACCTCCCCGCGAGGGATCATGGCAAGGCCGATCAGGAATTTCCTGTGAACATTATCCTTGATTATAAAGGCGCCAAACATCTTACCCAAAAAGGCGATTACAATTATAACGGCAGAAAACCTCCATATGAAACCTGATGACCAGTCTATAAGCCTGAAGTTCAAAGAAAGGCCCACCATGACAAAAAATATGGGCGTAAAGAGGTGGATAATAGGTTTTATATCGTTATCCACCCTGTCTGCAAATGCCTGGTCCGTATGTATGGCGACGCCCATAGGGAGGACAAAGCGGCGGCTGAGGGCAAGGCCGGCTGCAAAACCTCCCATTATCTCAGGCGCGCCAACGATGTGGGCCAGCCATGCAAAGAAGAGAACAAGAGAGACTATTGTAGTGGAGATGACCCCCCTCGTCATGCTTATCTCCTCCACCTTTTTTATCCAGCCCGAGATAAGCTTTGCAAGAAGCGGGGCTATCACCATGAATATGGCGACAAAAAGAAATACCTTCAAGGAGTTTTGAAGGCTTACGCCTCCCCCCATCGAGAATTCATACAAGATAGCAAGGAGGACGACGCCCATGATGTCGTCCATAACGGCGGCGCCCAAAACAACCTGGGATTCATGGCTGTGTTGCCTGTAAAGGTCTGTGAGCACCCTGATGGTGATGCCGATGCTCGTAGCGGTGAGCGTGCCTCCGATAAAGAGCGATACGAGGAGACTTAAGTCAAACAGAAAATAACTGGCGCTGAAACCAAGTAAAAAGGGGGCCACAAAACCGACAACGGCAACAATTACAGACTTGGCGCCCGTTGCAGCAAGCTCGGAGATGTCCGTTTCGAGACCGACCTCGAACAGAAGAAGGATGACCCCTATCTCGGCAAGGACCTTGATCATTTCGTATGGCTCGATAAACCCCAGGATGCTGGGGCCGAGAATAACCCCCGCCATTATCTCGCCTATAACGGACGGCACTCCTGCATGCGCCGCAAGCTCGCCAAGGATGCGGGCCGACATGAGAATGATGATGAGATGAAGAAAAAAGTCATGTACTTCCATATATTCCTCTTTTCTTTAGAAACGGCGACCCCTTCTGTCAACCAGACCCTTTACCTATCGCCTCGACGATCTTGTCATGAAAGAGGCCGTTGCTGACGAGGATGCCCCTGTTGTCTTCGAGCGTCCTCCCCCTGGTAAAATCGAGCTCTTTTCCGGCTATATCAGTCACCCTGCCGCCCGCCTCTTCAACCACTATCTTGCCTGCCCCGTGGTCCCAGATCTTCTCCCTGTAATCTGGCGTCTTCGGGGAAGGCATCCTTATGTAAAGCTCCGCCTCACCCCTTGCTACGGCCCCATACTTGGCCTGCGAATCCATCCTTACCGATTCATTTGTAATTCCAAGCGACCTGGCCAGTGCCGATTGGCCGCTATGATTTCCATGGGCCGCCTCAACACTTTCAACCATTTTTGCGCCGGAGGTGTCAGATACATGGGAGACATTTATCGGCACAGCTTCGCCGCCTGAAAGTGACGACATGAAGGCGCCTTCACCCTTTGCGGCGCCAAAGACAGCGCCCCTTCCCCCGCCATCGCCAGGGACAAGTCCAAGGTTTGGGCATGCAAGGACCCCGGCCAGAATTTTCCCGTCCTCTATAAGCGCCAGCGCGACGGCATACTGATCTCCCCTTATGAACCCCTTTGTGCCGTCTATAGGGTCAAGGGTCCAGAACCTGCCTTCCGGTCTGCCGCCGCCCAGGTCTATCAAGCGACAGACGTCGACTTCCGCAAGGCCCGTAATGCAACCGGAAAGATAGGACCTCACCTTTGAAAGCACCTCTCCGTTTTTCGCATCGCTCAGCTCTCCCGAATCCTCTTCGCCAACGATATTATCATCGGGGAAGGCTTCATTAATCATGTGGCATATGAGCGCCTGTACAGAATAATCGGCCACCGTAACAGGGCTGCGATCCTCCTTGATAATAGTGGCGCTCCCTATCATCCCTTCCTGTACCATCCTGGCAAGGAGCCCCGCCTTTCTTACCGCATCTATAGCCAGTTCCAACTCATTTTCAAATGCCAAGACATACCTCTCTTATTAAATTATTTTTAAATATGCTCTATGAGGAATAAAATTTACCGCAAAGTCGCAAAGGACGCAAAGGAAAAGATTTTAACAGGTCTTTACACTGGTTTTTATGATTTTAGATTGATAAACCTTTTTTAAGCGCATAGGACGCGGAGGGCGCCTGGTTTTACTACTTCATCAGCTTAGTTTGAAATCAGGAAAAATACGCCTTCCGCAATCGTCATTCCCGTCGCCGCAAGAATAACAATTACTTGCTGTAGCGTTCAAAAAAAACATAGCCCTGAAATCTTTAAGTCAGTAAAAATAATAATTTATCCGTGAAAATCTGTGCCAAAAAAGATTTCAATCTCTTTACTTTAGCCTGTCAACTATTGCAAGAGCAAGCTGCCCCCTTATCCCCTTCACCGCCTGAATATCCTCAAGGCTTGCCTCCCTTAGCCCCTTCAAGCTGCCGAAGCGCTTCAAAAGAGCCTTTTTCTTTGCCGGACCAAGCCCTTTTATATCATCAAGGGGGGAAGAAAGGGCCCTCTTGCTCCTCAGATTCTTATGATAGTTTACTGCAAAACGGTGCGCCTCGTCCCTGATCCGCTGAAAGAGATAGAGGCTTGCGCTCCTTTCCTTGAGTTTAAGGGGATTCTTTCTGCCCGGTATATAGACACGCTCCTCCCTCTTTTCCTTGCCTCCCTTAACGTTAAAGACCTTCTCCTTTGCAAGGGAAACAAGATCTATCCTCTCTTCAAGACCGGCCTCTTCAAGAGCCTTAAGCGCCATACCCAGCTGCCCCTTTCCTCCGTCGATGACTATCAGGTCAGGCAGCTCCTCCTCTCCGCCAAGCCTCCTTGTAAGCACTTCATACATCATGGCGAAATCGTCGGCGCCGCTTGCGCTCTTTATCTTAAAACGGCGATACCTGCTTTTATCGGCCTGGCCATCAATAAATACAACCATCGACCCGACGGCATCAGTCCCCTGTATATTTGAGTTATCGTAGCACTCCATCCTGCGGGGCAGATTCCTGAGTGAAAAGCTTTCCCTCATCTCTTCAAGGAGGCCCTTTGTCTCCATTTCATCCCTGCCTCTGTTGATAACAAACTGCCTCGCGTTCTTTGCAGCCATAGCCAGAAGCTTCAGCTTTTCGCCCCGCTTAGGTACCTTTATGGACACCGATTTGCCCCTCAGCTCTGCAAGCCATTCCTCAATTACCACTCTCTCCCCGCTTTCCCCCGGCTCCATGGCAAGAAGCACCTCTCCCGGCACATATCTGCCGCCTGCGTAATAGCCTTTAACAAATGACGACAGGATCTCTTCATCGGGCATCTCCTGCCTGCCGAAATAATAGCCCTTCCCCCCCGTCATCTTACCCTCCCTTATGAAGAGGATATAGGCGGCAATATTGGCACCCTCCCTGTATGTCCCTATGACGTCCCTGTCGTCGTCTGCCGAGGTAAACACCCTTTGCCTCTCAAGGGTCCTTTCCATATTTGCAACAAGGTCGCGCAATCTTGCCGCCTCCTCAAAGTCGAGCAGACCGGCCGCATCCTTCATGCGAGACTTAAAACGCTTAATGATCTCATCGCTGCGGCCTTCAAGGAATAGCAGCACCTCGGCTATCATCTCCCCGTAGCTGTCCCTATCTATATGGCCGCAGCAGGGGCCGCAGCAGCGCTTTATCTGATAGCTGAGACAGGGTCTTACCCGGTTATTGAAATTAGTCTCGCGGCAGGTCCTTATGGGGAAAAGCTTCTGGATCAGCCCCAGCGTCTCCCTCAGCCCCTGGGCCGAAGAGTAGGGCCCGAAATACCTGACCTTCCCCTTTGATCCCTTTTTCTTTACCCTGACCACCTCGACCCTCGGAAAGTCGTGGCTCATATCCACCTTGAGGCTGAGGTAGGTCTTGTCGTCTTTAAGGTTAATGTTATAACGGGGGCGGTGCTTCTTTATAAGGATGTCCTCAAGGATTAAGGCCTCCTTCTCCGTATCAGTCACCATGATCTCTATGGATGAGACGCGGTTCATGAGGAAACGCACCTGGTAGCGCTCGTCCTGCCCCGAGAAATAGGACCTTACCCTCGCCTTGAGGCTCGCCGCCTTACCCACGTAGATGACTACACCCTTATCGTTTTTCATGATGTAAACGCCGGGCGCGGCTGGGAAGTTCCTGATCTCTTCCCTTAGTTTTTCGAAATCGTTTTCGTTCATAAGATATTGTGTAGAATTGGAATCAGCCCCCCTCTCCCCTGATGAGATATTATGCCCTTTGAGGTTAGGAGATTAGAGGCTGCCCCATGCTGGACAGGGGGACGAGGGAGAACATTTAGCCCATATTGTCAAAGGGGCTCTTAACGCCGCGCCCTCCCTTATTCAGCACATGGGTATATATCATGGTGGTGCTTACGTCCTTATGGCCCAGCAGTTCCTGAATATTCCTGATGTCGTAACCGTCTTCAAGCAGATGGGTGGCGAATGAGTGGCGAAGCGTATGGACGGTGACCCTTTTGTTGATCCTTGCAATCGATGAGGCCTTTTTAACGGCCTTTTGTATATTGTTCTCATGAACGTGGTGCCGCCTGGTCTCGCCGGTTCTCGGGTCTTTCGAAAGGCTTACCGAGGGGAACAGGTATTGCCATTCAGGCTCCTTTGAGGCATTGGGAAATTTCTTCCGGAGAGCAAAAGGAAGATAGACCGAGCCGACCCCGTCTGCCAGGTCTTTTTCATGAAGGATGCGGACCCGCTCCATTTGTGACTCAAGGTCGCCCTTGAGCCTTTCAGACAGCATGGTCCTCCTGTCCTTCCCCCCTTTGGCATCGCGCACGGTAATCTGGCTGTAGCCCAGGTCGAGGTCTTTTATCCTCAACCTGACGCATTCCATCAGCCTGAGGCCGCTGCTGTATATAAGTCTGGCCATAAGCTGATTTGTCCCCGACATGGTATTCAGGAGTGCCATAACCTCCTCCCTTGTCAGAACGGTGGGCATCTTCCTCGGCTTATTGGACCTAACGGCATTGATCGTGTTATTCAGGACTTTATTCAGCACATGACGATATAAAAAGACCAATGCGTTTAGCGCCTGATTCTGTGTGGAAGGAGATACATTCTCTGTAACGGCAAGGTGGGTCAAAAAAGATTCTATTTCCGGCTCACCCATCTCGGAGGGATGGCGTTTGTTATGAAAGAAAATAAACTTTTTTATCCAATAAGTATAGGCTTCTTCCGTTCGGATGGAATAGTGTTTTACCCTGATCTTGTCACGCACCTTATCAAGGAGCTTTTGCGATGGTTTATCTGTCTCTGTCATTGTCTTAAATTGTATTTGACTTCATGAAATGTTTGATATAAGGTTAACATCAAGAATAGACGCCAATCCTGTAATTGGCAAGGTATTTATGGAATAGGTAGATTTTTTTCTATCTACAAACAATGTTAGGCTCAAAGGAGAACCATGTCGAAAATCCACTACTTCCAGCGGTATTCGTCAATCGAGAACACCGTCACGAACAACACACTCCAGTTGCTCGCCCGAATCTACAACTACTCACCAGCGCAAGCTTCAAAGTTCTTGTCTGACATTGTTGGGATTCCTGTTGAAATCGGGATAGAGATTTACCAGCAAGAGCGAGCCAGCGAGTCGGTTCCGGACGGGACAATTATCCAGCGCAGCTTCAAAGTGCTAGTCGAATCGAAGGTCGACTCTGGCGTCAACGAGGATCAACTCCTCCGACACACTAAGACATTTACAGGTGAAGCACAGAAGATTCTATTGCTGCTCACAGTACAGAAACTTGACCACAGTGTTGAGCACAATATCGCCGCGAAGATTACGAAGGAACAGCCTGGGGTTCTTTTCAGGAACGTCACATACGAGTCAATCTGCATTGCAATCCAGGGACTGTTTCAGCCATACGAGAATGAAATGAAGTCTTTGGTTGATGACTACGTGGAATACTGCAATGACACTGGCCTTTTCGACCAGTCACAATACCTGATGAGGATCGTCCCATGTAGCGACAGTGTTGACCTGAATAAGAAGTATGGAATGTACTTCCATCCTTCTGACCGTGGATATACGAAGCACTCCTATGTCGGAGTATACGCCAGCAAGGCCGTGCAATGCCTATGGGCCATTGATTCTGTATTTGATGTCGAGTATGACGGCAAGAAGATCACGAGGACACTCGTGCAAGGAAGAGATACGGATGAGTATGACGATAGAATAAAAGACATGATCGCAGAGGCCAAGGTTGTGTGTGATTACGACATAGAAAGAGGGCACCGCTTTTTTTGTGGCAAGGTTGCGATACCAACGAACTACGTTAAAGTGTCTTCTGGAGGAATTCAGGGAGCACGTTTCGTAAACCTGAAAGAGGTGGTTGGTCAGTTCAAAGATGACAGCGAACTGGCCCAAAGGCTAACCGAGAAGACATGGGAATAGCGCCTAACGAATAAGGTTAGATTGTGTGAGGAACGAACCACAATCTGAACCGTTTGTTGGACAAGCCCTTTGGTGAGATATTGTTTGCGTGATGAAAATAGCTTTTTAGATCTTGGTGTCTTTTTGAGCTTTTTATTGTGGATGGGAGATTGAGAACTTACTGAACAATATTAAGGTACTGTTATTTCCTCCTTTTCATAACACCTATAGGGTCAAGTCTTTAATTTTGATGTAGTTTGTTTTTTCTGTTCGACTTCTCTTCATGGCGAGACCCTTGAGAATAGAATATGATGGTGCTGTATACCATATAAGGCAATTCTGGGGACACAATACTTAACTTAATTATTGCCCAGTTCTTTGAAAACCAAATAACCTCTCCATAAACAAGCCCGTCAAGGGCCTGGCCAGAATATACCACCGAATACGAGTTCGACTCCTTCGGGCGCATGAGAAAGCTCGTCTTTCACGACAAGGAAGTCCTGACCTACGCCTACGACAAGGGCGGCCTCCTCGATTCGGCAGTGGGCATTAAAGGTGGCAAGGAATACAACTACCTAAACAACATCGCCTATGACGAATTCGGTCAGCGGACGCGGCTGGAGCTGGGCAACGGCACGGAGACGGTCTACGAGTATTACGAAAAGACGAGGCGTCTAAAGCATATCGTCACCACCGGGGCCGAAGGGGTCATCCTCCAGAACATGGAATATGAATACGATACTGTTTGCCCCTTGGGCTTATAATGATGTAAAGTCTGAATTTTGCTATTTTAACCGGAAGATTGCGCCTTCCTCAATTCAATTCCATGCAAAAAAGAGGTGATTAACTTGGAAGAATTACTGAATAAAGTGGATAGCCTCCTCTGGGGGCCGGTAACAATAGTCTTTCTCGTGAGGAGGGGCATATTCATGACCGGCCTTGTAAGGGGTATACATCTGTGTCATTTCATATATGCATTCGGCCTCCTCTCAGGCAAGTATGACAATCCGAAAGGCAAGGGGGAGATCACCCACTTTCAGGCGCTAAGCGCGGCCCTGTCAGCCACAATCGGCACAGGGAATATTTCGGCGATGCCGAGCGAGTTCACCGGACGAGGTAGAGAATTTTTAAAGGCAAATAAAAGAGCGAGGGAAACCTTATATGTCTGAGAAAGAAAAGCAGACCTTCATCGTCATAATGGGGGCGGCAGGCCGTGATTTCCATAATTTCAACATGGTCTATCGTGATGATCCCGCCAGCAGGGTTATCGCCTTTACGGCCAACCAGATTCCGGAAATAGCCGGAAGACGCTATCCGCCGTCCCTTGCGGGCCGGCACTACCCCGAGGGCATTCCCATTGTAGATGAGAGCGAACTGGCGCATCTCTGCCGCAGCAAGGGCATAGATGAGGTCCTTTTTGCCTACAGCGATGTGAGGCATACAGAGGTGATGCACAAGGCCTCCATCGTCCTGGCCGCAGGGGCCGATTTCCTCCTGCTGGGTCCAAAACGCACCATGCTGCGGTCGAATCTGCCCGTCATCTCCGTCTCCGCCGTCAGGACGGGCTGCGGCAAGTCGCAGACCACGCGCTGGCTCTCAAAGATGCTGAAAGGGCATGGTCTGCATGTGGCGGTGATCCGCCACCCCATGCCATACGGCGACCTCGAAGGAGAGGCTGTACAGTGTTTCAGGAGCCTGGCCGATCTTGATGCAGCCGGATGCACCATCGAGGAGAGGGAAGAATATGAACCGCACCTAGCGGCAGGCAACGTGGTGTACGCCGGTATCGATTATTCCAGGATACTGTCCCTTGCCGAAGCTGAGGCCGACCTCATATTGTGGGACGGAGGCAACAACGATTTCCCCTTCATAGTCCCCGACCTTAATATAGTCCTCGTAGACCCCATGCGCCCCGGCCACGAGACCACCCATCATCCTGGAGAGGCCGTCCTGCGCATGGCCGATATCGTCGTAGTGGCCAAGGTGAATTCCGCGCCCGAGGCGGATATTGAGCGGGTAATTGAAAACGTCCGCAAAATCAACCATGCTGCCAGGATAGTCCGCGCCGCCTCAACGCTTAAGCTGGATGATCCCTCTGCGGTTCGCGGCAAAGATGTCCTCGTTGTGGAAGACGGCCCCACAATCACCCACGGCGGGATGCCCTACGGGGCAGGATTTGTTGCCGCCTGCGAGGCGAAGGCGGCCAACATCATCGATCCCAGGGGCGCGGCGACAGGCGATATTATCGACATCTTTAAGCGCTATCCCCACATCGGGCCGGTGCTGCCCGCCGTGGGCTACAGCCATTTTCAACTCCAGGAGCTGAAGGACAGCATCAACAATGCCGTCGCCGACGTAGTGGTAGCTGCAACGCCCTGCTATCTCGGATCCCTGATTGAGATAAACAAACCGCTTGTACGCGTCAGCTACGAATTTGCAGAGGCAGGGGAGCCGGGGCTTGGCAGCATGGTCGAGGCGTTCCTGAAGGAAAGAAAACTGGTGCAATAAAGCCTTGCTCCTTTAATCCCTTCCATCCAGTAAATGAAAACTCTTCATAGACGCCTACTCCCACCATTCAATCTTCTTCACGTCAGGGCTTATTAACGTGCCTGCCTCACCGCGCAGGATCGCCTGGACATCCTCCATCCTCCCTATACCAGCGATGCCGCCCCTCTCTTCCACAAACTCCATGGCGGACTCCACCTTCGGCCCCATCGAGCCGGTTGCGAATGATATCCTGCGTAGATCTCCGGGAGAGATGCGCCGGATCGCTCTTGCATTTGGTTTCCCCCAATCCTTCCAAAGTGCATCGACATCGGTCAGCATAATGAAGGCATCGGCCTTAATCTCCCGGGCCAGAAGTGAACTCGCCAGATCCTTGTCTATCACAGCTTCAACACCGCTTAGCCTGCCGTCTTCAAGACATACGGTGGGAATGCCTCCCCCCCCTGCACAGATCACGATTACCCCATGGCTGATGAGGAGTTCAATTACCCCCAGTTCAAATATCCGCTTAGGCCGCGGCGAAGGGACCACCCGGCGGTAGAAGTCACCGTCGGGGGCGATGGCCCAGTCCCGCTCCCCGGCAAGCATTTGCGCCTCCTCTTTACTGTAGACAGGCCCGATCGGCTTGGCGGGATTCTTGAAGGCCCGGTCATTAGGGTCCACTTCTATCTGGGTGAGTAATGTCGCAAAGCGGCGCTCGGGAGGGAGGAGGTTGCCTAGCTCCTGCTCTATCATGTATCCGATCATCCCTTCCGTCTCGGCGCCAAGGATATCGAGGGGGAAGGATTCGTCAGCTCTATATGCGGCAGACTGCAATGCCAGGAGTCCGACCTGCGGTCCGTTGCCGTGGGATATGACCAGGTCGTGTTCCGCCGCTACGGGAGCCAGCGCCTCTGCGGCAATTTTAATATTGCGGCGCTGGTTCTCAGCTGTCAACGGCTGATCGCGACGGAGCAGGGCGTTACCGCCAAGGGCGACTACGATACGCATATTCAGCTTCCCTCCCTTATTATGGGCCTCCATTTTTTCCGGACTGCAAGGAAAGTTCCGTGGAAAATTTCATGGACAGCTTCAAAGTATAGAAACAGTGGTAATGCTATTTCTGACAGCCCTCTTTTACTGGATGTTCCAGGAGTCGAAAAAGGGGTTATGGCCCAGATCGACCGGCAGGCCGTCTCCCTTCTACAGCAGGTCGTTATTACGCGATCCTGGGTGGCCGATCACGGCGGTTTATTTGTTGAAAAGCGTCCGGGAGTTAAGGAAAGCCCCTTTCTACCCGGAACCAATATCGTTGGCACCTGGGGGGCAGCGCCCTGTTAAAATCTTTCCCTTCTCCGGCAAGGTTAAGCAGGCACTCCTGCTAACGCCATCCCCCCCTGTTATTCCTCTTCCCTTTGCCATTATCGTCGTCATGCCCGGGTGGCGGGTCCCTTCTCGGCGGATCCTTGTACGGCGGTTCAACATACGGCGGTTCAACATGCAAAGGGCGGCGGCGTCCAGGGTAGGGGTTATAGTAGTAGGGATAATAAAAAGGATGATAGAAGAAGAACTCCGACGAGTAGTACTCATCCTCCCTTGCCTGCCAGAGGTGGAGCTTGATCCCTTTCAGGACGGGGAAGGCATATTCCATCTCGCCGATCTTTCCCTTCCTCGTCCCGATTATCTCGCCTGCCAGGGTGATCTCGCGCCCCCTGGCGTAGATGGAGGTGTCGAGAAAGCCCTCATGTTCGACGATGAAGCGGCCCCGCGACAAGTCGGGGTTGCCCGGCCTTCTGATTGAGGTGAGGGGGACCTCGACGATATCGAGTTTCGTCTCCTTCGCCATATTTTCGGAAGAGACTATGATGCCGCCCCAGAGAACCTTTTTGCCTATAAAGGGGGCCGGATCAGCCGCTACCTGCATGACGGTGATGCCCGGTGTGACCTCCCTGCTGACCTCCCTTAAGGCGGCCGGCGCGCAGCCCGTAAGGAGGGCCGCCGCTATGAGTGCGGCCGCTTGCCTGCCGCTCCTTCTTCTAAGGAACAAACCTTTTATTAGATACATAAATCCTCCTCTTCCCAAGCGGATATATAATCTTTATTCCACATAAGATAAGAATAGCAGAAGGGAGGATACCTCCTGCCCGAATCACTTATTCTACAGACTCGTTAGATTGGCATTCATACCCGCTTATGAAGCGGGGCATGCTGCCAGCGCCTCATCATGAAAGGTTTTTGAATTTCTCGACAAACTCGTCCTCTCCTATAAGGACAAGAACATCACCCTCGACTATCACATCATCAGGCCCCGGAGCTATAATGGCGGCTCCCTCTGCGCCGCCTTTCCTTATCAGTATAACGGAGAGATTGAACTGATTTCTGATCCCTGCATCCTTCAGGGTCAGCCCCCAGAACTTTCTGGGGGTCTCTATCTCCAGCACGCTGTACCCCTCCTTGAACTCCACCTGATCCAGGACGGTTGGACAGCTAAGGCGCTCGGCAAGCCTTATGGCCATATCACGCTCCGGAAAGACAACCTCCGTAGCGCCGATGAGACCAAGAACCTTTGCATGATCCCCGGTGAGAGCCTTCACAATTATCTTCCCCACCCCCATCTCTTTCAGGTGGAGAGTGACAAGGATACTTGCATCGAGCTTTTCCCCGAGACTGACAACCGCCACGTCCGTATCATCTATTCCGAGAGTCTCCAAAGTGCCTCTTTCCGTAGCGTCTGCGATTATCGACTGAGTCGAGTACTCCTTGACCTGCTGAATAATATCCTTGTTCAGGTCGATTGCAATAACATCGTGCCCGTCTTCATAGAGTCTCCTGGCTACGTTGAATCCAAAATTACCCAGCCCTATCACAGCAAAACGTCTCATATCAACCTCCCTGCATAATCATCTGTTACATATCTGGCAAACCGGACGCCACTAACCAATATATACCTCTTCCTCAGCATACTCAAAGCTGGCCCGGCTGGATTTTTTAAACAGAGAATAGCCTATGGCAAGCGGCCCAAGCCTTCCTATCAGCATTGTCACTGACAAGACGATCTTGCCGGCAACAGTCAGTGACGGAGTGATTCCTGTCGAAAGGCCGACAGTGCCGAGCGCGGACATGACCTCAAAAAGGATCTCCTGAAACCCTGCTTCCTCTGTCAGGCTCAATATTAACATATCTGCTGTCAAAACAATCAGCGCCATAAAAGCCACCACAAAGGCCTTGTTTACAATATCAGGCGACACCCGCCTCTTAAAAATCTCAACGGATTCCCGCCCCTTCAGAACCGAGAAGAGAGATGCCATCATCAGGCCCGCCGTCGTAACCTTTACCCCGCCGCCGCTGCCAGCGGGGGCGGCGCCTATAAACATGAGAAGCATGATCATAAAAAGTGCGGCCCTGCTCATGCCGCCTATATCAACGGTATTAAATCCGGTGGTAGTAGAGGCCGATATCGCCTGAAAACTGCCCTCCAGGAAGTTCTGCCTTACCGTTGAATCACCGCCCGGCCCTGAAAAGACCAGAAAAGCGGTTCCCGCAGCCATAAGAATAAAAGAGAGGGAGACTACCAGTCTGGTATGCATCAACAATCGATTAGGACTGGCCTGTTTCAATATCCTGCCGAGATATGAATGAATGTCGTTCAAGACAAAAAAACCGAGGCCACCAGCTATAGAAACAATATTTATCACCATATTCACAAGCATGCTGCCGCTGTATGAGGCCAGACTGTCCGGCATAAGTCCAAAGCCGGCAGTGCAGAAAGCCGACACCGAATAAAAGAGGCCCAGGTAGGCAGCATGCGCAAGCCCGAAGTCCTCCATCCAGTATATGCCAAGACAAAGCGCGCCTGACAATTCAAAGATCAAGGTATAGAGGAAGATGTATTTCACAAACCTTTTCATATCTCCCATGGATATGCCCACCATCGCTTCCTGCATGGTTATGCCGTTCCTCAAGGAAGGCCTTTTTCCGAAGAAATAGACCATCAGGACAATAATAGTAATATATCCAAGCCCTCCAATCTGAAACAGGACCAGTATAACAATCTCACCAAAGGTGGTGTAGAATCCGCCTGTATCCACAACGATGAGACCCGTTGTAGTAACAGCCGACGCAGCCGTGAAGAGGGCATCGACAAAAGGCTGCGAGACGCCATCCGACGATGCGGCAGGCAGCATCAGCATACAGGTTCCCGCAGCTATGATAACCATAAAGCCTGTCAGCAGCGACTGCACAGAACTCATATTTTTAAAAATATTCATTTGATGCTATTATAGCCTCTAAGCAGAGTATCCTCAAGAAATATAGAAGCGAGTTAATGCGAGGCGACCTTCGGTCCCCGTGGGAGGCCAGGGTAAAACTACCTGCCTCCTCGACGCGGAGCCGACCCCTCCCTGAAACACTCCTCCACCGCCCCCTCCTTCCTGTATGACGGCACTGCTCTGCCCGTTCTGACATCGACCCTCGCAAACTCTATCCCGCCTGGAACGGGGAACTCTTCGGGCGGCATATCCCTTAGCACATCCTTCATGAAATCCACAAATATAGGCGCTGCTGCCCTTGAACCAGTCTCCTTCTTCCCCAGGGGTTTCCTGTCGTCAAAGCCTACCCAGACTCCTGCAACAAGGGACGGGGTGAAACCGACGAACCAGGCGTCCCGGTTGTCGTCTGTGGTCCCAGTTTTTCCGCCCACCGGCCGCCCAAGCGCCTTTGCCCTCTTCCCCGTTCCGTCCCGGACTACCCCTCGCATCAGGCATGTCATTATGTAGGCCGTCTGCGGAGATATGGCTTGCCATTCGGGGAGGGCTGTGAGCTCTTCAGGCAATGAGGTCTCTTTTTTTTCTCCTGTGGCCGATTTAATTACAACTTCCCTGCTTTTGTTGTCGTAGGTCTCTCTAAGCGGCGCCGAGTTATTCTCCTCAAGCACTCTTCCGTCGCGGTCAACTACACTCCTTATAACGACGGGCCCCTTATTGAGGCCGCCTGCCGGGAATATGGCGTATGCCGATGTGAGTTCCGCCAGAGAGATGGCAGAAGAGCCGAGAGAGAGGGAAAGGTCCCTGGCAAGCCAGCTGCTGATGCCCATACGCCTTGCATAGGATATGAGATAATCTATACCGATATCCTTTGCCGTCATTATGGCCGGTATGTTTCTCGATTGGACAAGGGCCGTTCTAAGCGTGACGGGGCCTAAAAAGCGGCCGTCGTAGTTCTTCGGCTCCCAGAGATAGCCATTGCTATTGTCCCTGTATACAAAGGGCTTGTCCGTCAATATGGAGACGGGGCTATACCCTTTGTCGAGGGCCGCCGCGTAGAGAATCGGCTTGAATGCCGAACCGGGCTGTCTGAGCGATTGCACCGCCCTGTTGAACTTGCTCTTTTTGAAATCAAGGCCTCCCACCATGGCCCTTACAAAACCGCTTTCCGGCTCCATGGCAAGTATCGCTCCCTGGACCTCAGGCTCCTGATAGAGGGAAAAGAGCGGCTCCCTGTCTCCCTTCCTTAAACCTTCAAAACGGACTGAAATGATCTCCCCTTCGAAAAATATCTCCGACGGATCCTTTACATGCGGGGCACTGAAAAAA
Source organism: bacterium (assembly GCA_032250935.1). Lineage (GTDB taxonomy): Bacteria > Desulfobacterota > JADFVX01 > JADFVX01 > JADFVX01 > JAVVFD01. The sequence continues at coordinate 6,485 of JAVVFD010000027.1, read as the reverse complement.
TCCGTTTCGGGGTCCGGCTTTCTCGCCCACCAGATGTCTGAAAGCGGTATGATTCCGCTGCCGAGGCCGCCCACAGTTATGAGGGTCTCCTTCTTAGGCCCTCCGAAACCTGTAACCATCCCCTTATATATCGTCCCTGCTTCAAAAGCTGGCCGGCCCGGCTCTGCGTCGGTCATCCTTGTAAAGTAGTCTATCCACTCCCCTTCATTTTTCCACTCCATCTGCCCTGCCCACTCCCCCTGCCCTTCCACTTTCCTGAAGCCCTGCCGCCTGTCGAGATCGGCAAGACCTTTTGCAAGGGCACGCTGCGCAGATTTCTGCATGCCGAGCTTGAGCGTAGTCTGCACCGTAAGGCCCTCCCTGTAGAGCATTCCCGAGCCGTAGGTCTTTTCCAGATACCTCCTTATATGCTCCGTAAAATAGGGGGCCTCCCTGCTGTTCACGTCGTCAACCGGATACACCTTGAGGGCGATATTCATGGCGTCCGTCGCCTCGACAATATTTATGTAGCCATCCTCCACCATCCTGTAGAGAACATAAAACTCCCTTTCCGTCGCCATCTCCGGATTGACTGCAGGGGAATATCTGCTCGGCGCCTGCGGAAGGCCCGCAAGAACGGCCATCTCTGCAAGGTTGAGTTCCTCCAGCTCTTTTCTGAAATAGTTGTGCGCCGCGGCCTTCACCCCATAGGCTCCGTGGCCGAGGTAGATCTCGTTCAGGTAGAGGTGCACTATCTCATCCTTTGACAGCTCCTTTTCTATCCTGTAGGTCAGTATGGCCTCTCTCGTCTTTCTTCTTAAGGTTCTTTCCGAAGAGAGGATAGATTTAGCCACCTGCTGGGTTATTGTGCTCCCCCCCTGCACCACCTCACCGACCATGATATTCTTGAAAAGGGCCCTGAGGATGCTTATGAAATCGAGCCCCTCGTGCTCGAAAAAACGGCCGTCTTCTGCCGATACAAAGGCCTGGACGAGCCTCTCCGGGATCATGGAGAGGGGAACCACCTCACGCCTCTTCAGGAAAAACTCCCCTATCAGTATGCCGTCGTCAGAATAGGCCTTCGTAACAATGTCGGGCCTGTAGTTTGTAAGTGTTGTAAGCGGCGGAAGGGTGCTGCTCAGGTAATAATAGTAGGCTATGAGGAAAAGGAGTATAGCCGTTGCCGCAGAAACTACAATGTAGCCCAGGACCTTCCTGAGTTTTTTGAGTCTCGGAGGAATATACTTGATATTCTTTATTATGATTGAATCCCGGAGCGACATGAAACCCTGAACTTAATGGCAGATATGGCTTTATATTAACACTGCAGGCCTCATTAGGCAATCTGTCCTTTGCCTTAAATGGCAGTAAAATCCCTACAAAAGCCTTTTGTGAACTCCTCACCCCCTAAACTCAGAAAAACGCTTTCCACTTGAATTTGCCATAGTTGATTCAGTTCTGGAATCTGATTATTGACAATTTAAGCATATTTTGTAATTATGGAATTTGCTTACAAGACCTCTTCAGCTTCTTTGCTCAAACAAAACTTCGATAAATCAGGGAAGACAGAATGACTTCAACTGGTGGAAGATATAGTCCTGAAAGGCTGCATGTCAGGACAAAGGCCAAAAAGAAATGTATATTAAGAATACCCAGCGGAGACAAGGGAGGGAAAGAGGCTTTATTTGTCGAAACCCTGGACCACTCTGAAGGCGGGATCGGCATCAGCTTTAATTGTTCAAAACTCTCAGTTGGCCACAGGGTTTTTGTATATATTGAAACGTTGAATGTTTCAGCAAAAGAGGCCGAGGTGGTTTGGTTAAAACAGTTTAACGGGGACTGCGCAGCCGGCCTTAGATGGACGTGACCCGCATAGATGACAAACCGGGTTGCCCCGCAATTAAAGGCGAAAATAGTGATGCTCCCCGCCTACAAGGCGGGGCATCCGAGTAAGGTTGTTTACAATTTTTATAGCTTGCATTCATCCCCGCTTACAAAGCGGGGCATGCTGCAAGCGCCTCGTCAAGTAGCTGTCTGTAAATAAGTCCGGCCGAAAGAGTATATAAAGAACCGACCCTTTGTTTAAAAAACCAGAGGTGAATGGCAGCCATGAAGCCTGTTAGCCCCCTGATAAATAGCCGCTTTACCCTCTTTCAGGCATCCCCTTTTCCACTATGAATCACGGGGAAGGGTCTAAAATTATAGGGATAATTTCATCTCTCCTCGCCCCCGGGGGACGCTTCGTGGCCTACCAGGTAAGCGGTCGGGTCGCCTCACTTTGCCGACCCTTTCTGGGGCCAGAGCAAAGCAGTGTAGAGCTTCTCAACATCCCGCCGCTGCGTATCTACAGGTGGGAGAAGATCAGCGGTTGACATCCGCCCTCATTTATACTTAAAGATCAAATAGATGAAAAACAAAACTTCACTTGAAGAGCGGTTTACTGCTACTATTAAAGTAAAATATTTATAACGGTAATGGACAGGGAGGTAACATGCTCACAAAAAATTCCAGGATAAGAAAGCTCGCAAAAGGTGAAGAGCGGTTCAGATATATTTTTTTTACAGCATTGATCGCAATCCTGTTTTTCACATCCTACGCCCATGCGGAGAAATTCCCCATTCTAAAAAAAGTCGCGCCTCCTGAAGTATGCATGATTACCAACAGACATATGGCAGCCCCCCAGATAGCTGTCCCTATCGGGAAAAAGGTCTACTACGGATGCTGTGAAATGTGCGTCGGAACACTGAACAAGGATGTAAAGTCGCGCTATGCCCTTGATCCGTTAACGGGCAAAAAAGTGGATAAGGCGACCGCTGTAATAGGAGCAAAGAAAGACGGCGCCGTCATCTATTTCGAAAACCAGAAGAATTTCGATGTATATCTCAAAAAAAGTGATAAATCATCGAACTAAGATAACAAACACTGATCTACACGGATAATTCATAATTTGCACTGCAAAAATCATAATAAATCATAATAAATCAGTGTGAATCCGTGTCAAAATATCCTTTAATTTCCTTTCAATGAAGAGCAACATCCTCATAATCGAGCCTTACAACAGCGGCTCCCATGCCGCCTGGGCCGGGGGCTACCAAAGCTATTCAAGCCACAATGTGGACATACTCGGCATGGAGGGGCGCTACTGGAAGTGGCGCATGCACGGCGGGGCGGTTACCCTTGCAAAGCGGTTCATGGAAGGAGACCTAAAGCCAGACCTGATATTCGCCTCTGACATGCTCGACCTTTCAACCTTTCTGGCCCTAACCCGCAGCAGGACGGCGGGCATACCTGCGGCTCTCTACTTCCATGAAAACCAGCTAAGCTATCCATGGTCTCCGGATGACCGCGATGTCCTGAACAAGCGCGACTCTCACTACGGCTTTATCAACTACTCCTCGGCCCTTGCGGCGGACAAACTCTTCTTCAACTCCGCCTATCATATGGAGTCATTCTTCGACGAGGTATGGAGACTGCTTAAAAATTTCCCCGACTACAATGAACTCGACACGGTCAAGGATATGAGGAATAAAAGCTGTGTCCTTCACCTGGGCCTTGATCTGAAACGCCTCGATGAGCACAGGCCTGAAAGGATCAAAAAAGGCAAAAAACCTCTCCTATTATGGAATCACAGATGGGAATATGACAAAAACCCCGCCGACTTTTTCGAGGCCATCTACATCCTTGCCGAAAAAGGACTCGACTTCAAGCTTGCCGTGCTGGGCGAAAATTTCAGGAAAAAGCCGGTGGAATTTAAAGAAGCAAAAAACAGGCTGGGAGACCGCATCGTCCAGTTCGGTTATGCCGAGGATTTTGCATCCTACGCCGCGCTATTATGGGAAGCAGACATCATGCCTGTCACATCAAACCAGGATTTTTTCGGAGGAAGCGTAGTGGAAGGGATATACTGCAACAACTTCCCCCTCCTGCCGAAAAGGCTGGCCTATCCCGAACATATACCGGAAGAGTTTCAGGAGGAGTTCTTTTACGATGATTTCGAAGACATGGTCAGCCGCCTTGAGCAAGCCATCATAAATATAGATGAGACGAGGGCCGGAGATGTGAGCCACTTTGTCGAAGCTTACAGGTGGGAGGAGATGGCGCCGCATTATGATGATATGTTAAGCACACTCGTCTCCTGAAATTATCCTGAATAATCCATTGGTTAGCCGTCGGTATTTTTTAAGCGTTACTTCCTGAAAGTGAGATTTTGTAAATAGCCAAAATTGTGAAGAGTACATATGGCAATCGTCAAAAAATGCTTGCAAACAAAATAAATTATGGTAGTTTAATTCAAGGAAGGAGTTCTTCCTGTAATCCTCAGAATTGACATTTCTTAAATAGTAGTAGATTTCAACCAGAAATACTCATAAAATCTTGACAGTTATATGCCTGTTGACTATTCTTTCGAAAATAAAACTTAAACAATTGAGTAAATGATTTTGCGAAATAGCATCGAAAAGAAATGGATATTCCCACTAATATTGGTAGTGGTAACAAGTCTGTTATTTATAAATACTTTTCCCGGTGAATTTGTCTGGGATGATTATCCCGTTATTGTAGATAATCCAGAAATTAAATACTGGCACTTTTGGGATCTATGGGGGATTAGGAGCCTTTCCACCCGCATACTTTCCTTAATGCTTGACTATCATTTTTTTGGTATGTCCCCATATGGTTATCACTTTCAAAATATATTATGGCATCTTTTGTCAGTTCTTCTTTTGTACATTGTCTACATAAAGTTAACGGGAAATAAGTTACTTTCATTTATCGGTTCCCTCATTTATACAGTTCATCCAATCCACGTTGAAGCGGTGGCTAATATTTCACATCGTAAGGATCCTCTTTGTATGACTTTTTCACTGTTAACTTTCCTCCTCTATATAAAATATATAGAAAGTCAGAACAGGAATCAGTGGCTATGGATCCCGATAGTTCTTTGCTGGTTTATTGCGTTCCATTCAAAGGGTGTTGCTCTCGCAATTCCCATTTATTTAGCTGCATATGAGTATGTTTTTGTACCAAAAGAGAATCGTTTTTTGATCCGTAAACCACGGTTATTTATATTTGGTTCATCGTTTATTGGATTACTTATTTATCACTATTTAACCTACAATATTGTTTTTTTTAAAAATGGGTATATTGGGAACGCATCTATATTTTCATTGATAGTTAATACCCCCCAAGCTATTTTGACATATATGAAACTTTTTATTTTTCCACTTAATTTATCTCCACAGCATGTTGTGACGGCTTATGACACCATGATCGACCCAGTTGCAATTATGTCTTGGATTGCTATGCTTGTATTACTAATTTTACCCTTTTATTTATGTCGCAGAATGCCTCTTGTATCCTTCGGACTTTTCTGGTTTTTTATTAACTATATCCCAGTCTCTAGCATCGTTCCTTTGACTTATGTGGTGGCTGACCGTTATATGTATATCCCGTCGGCAGGGTTTTGCCTTATCTTTGTTCATGTTGGCCAGAAATTCTATGAAAAACTATCAAGTCATTATGATCAGGACTTTGCGTTAAAAGTAACAAGTACCATTTTTATTATTATCTTGATTTTATATTCCTCAAAAACTATTACATACAATTCCATCTGGATTAATGAAAAAAAGCTCTGGGATCATGCTGTTAATGTGTCAAAGAATTCAAACACTGCTTTTTTTAACCGAGGACTTATGAGTTATCGAGATGGGAATGTTGAACAGGCCATAAATGATTATAGTGTGGCTATTATGCTCAATCCATTTGATGTGGAGGCATTATATAATCGGGGCACCATCTATTACGAGATTGATAAGAATGAAATGGCTATTGAAGACTTCAATAGTGCTATCGAACTTAACCCCCTGCATTCTGAGATATACATTAATAGGGGGAACGTCTACTTTAAGATTGGAATGTTTAAGCAAGCGATGAAGGACTACAATAAAGCCATTAAGGTTGATCCTGAAGATGAGAAAGCCTACTTTAACCGAGCACTCATTCATGAGAAGATGGGAGAGTACCAGTTAGCCATAAAGAACTACCTTAAGGCCGTTAAATATTCCCCTGAATATGCTGAAGCCTATTACAGGTTGGCAACTATTTATTCACGCATGGGTTATTCTGAACAGGCTCAACTGTATTATGATAAAGCCTCGGAGACAACTCTGAAATAGGCAGAAATCGATTTGAAGAAGATTGCCTAATAGTTTGCAAGTAGTAATTCTTAAAGTTTCGTCTCAGTAAAATTGTTTAGTAGTAGGTGCAAGCCCTCAACCTGAGAAGTTATTCCTGAAATAAACAAAAATACCTTTCTCAAAAAATCGCATCTTTCAACTGATAAGGAATCAACTTCCCTGATTTTCAAAAAAATATATAAAAAGAGCAATATATGTCGCGTTTTTGGCAATATGTGTCGCGCATTTTAATTTTTATTGTAACTATTCAGCGAAAAAAATGAAAGAAATCTCTTGACACGGTTTTTTCGATAAAAAGCTTTTTTTCATGGG
>JAVVFD010000026.1:0-23850 GCA_032250935.1 bacterium | reverse complement strand
AAATAAGGAGCCGTTTTTTCCTATCAAATAGAGCCAGCCCTCATAAAAGGCAGGGCTGCCGTGAATAGCCTCATCAAGGTTGACTCTCCATTTATCGACCCCGATGGCGGTATCGATAACGGCTACCTTACCACTTTCAGATGCTGATATTATGTATCTGCCGACCGCTATGGGCGTTGAACTGATACGGCCATCCATATCATACTTCCATACGATTCGACCTTCTTTTATATCAACGGCATAAATATAATTATCGGTAGATGCGGCAATAACAAGCTTATCAAGTATCAAAGGGGAAGCATAGATCCAGTCGGACATATCGAGTTTCCATATCTGAGCTCCTTCGACCTTATCAAAGGCGTAAAGGTGATCGTCATAGGATGCTATTACAACAAGGTTGCCTGAAATCGCAGGAGAGGAATATATGGCGCTGCCCGTTTCAACCTTCCATTTCACAGCTCCCTTGGCATCATCAAGGGCGTAGAGAACGCCCTTCTTGTCCGCAATATAGACAAGCCCGCCGCTAAGGGCAGGCGAAGGATATATACCACCGTACTTATAATCAGGAAGCTTACGTCTCCAGAGAGATTCGCCGCTTGAGGCATCTATTGCGTGTAGATTACTGTCACTGGATGCAAAATATATCCTGCCGGAAGAGGCAACAGGTGATGAAAAAACCGGGCCTCCCACAACAATCTTCCATATCAAGCTGCCGCTCCCTGCATCAAGGGCGTAAAATCTTCCGTCGGCAGAGCCTACATAACACTTTCCATCTTGCAGGAGAGGTGAACCTATAATCTTTCCACCTGTCTTGAACTTCCATAGCAACTGTCCCGACTCGGCTGCAAGACAATATATATATTCATCATTGGAACCGAAACAGACCTTTCCGCCAGCCACAACGGGTGAAGAATAAATTGCGTCACCGGCTTCGAAGGTCCATCTTTTATTAAGAGGCAGTAATATAGTTTCCAGGGTTTTTGATGAATGAGAGGGATCTTTGAGAAAGGAGTTCCACTCGCTTTGCGCTGAGCTATCGCCAACAACGAAAAAGAAAGAACAAAAGCTGAATAAAAGGGCCGGCAAGCCTATGTATGAAAAAAATCTATGCATATAGGTTTTAATTATTTTTCAATAATATTCAGGACGCATTATATCCACTGACTTTAAGCCCGTCAATAAATAGTTGTTACGGCCTCGCTTCAGGAATTTCAAAAAAGTTCTCCAAAACAGACCTTTCCCTTAATTTCCGTAAGCCTCACATCTGCAAACAGCGCTTCTTGCCAACTTTCCGAGGGAATCATCACCTCAATATAATTATCGGAAAGTGTTTTTACGTGCCCGTCTTTCACCTCTATTTTCAGGGCATTTAGTCTTCTGCCTGCCTGACTACGGCAAAAGGCTTCTTTCATAGCATCTCCGAGCTGCCTTAGTGAGGCGCATCGTTTCTTTAGTGTTAAAGGTTCAACATGGCCGTCCATCTTAACTGCAGGAGTGCCATCCCTCTTTGAATAGGGGAATACATGCAGATATGATGCCGGAAGAGATTTCACAAGGTCATAGCTTCTTAGAAAGGAGGCGCTGTCTTCCCCCGGAAAACCTGCCATGATATCTATGCCTATGGCCACGCCATCCCAGGAAGAACAAATCTTCTCAATCCTTGATCTGTAATAAGCTCCGTCATACCTTCTGCCCATCCTCTCAAGTATCATATCATCACCACTTTGCAACGGAATATGAAGGTGGCGGCAGATCTTTTCGGAAGAGACAAGAAACTCAAGCATTTCATCATCTATCTCGGTCGGTTCTATAGAACTTATTCTAAACCTGATATCGGCATCTATCTGATCAAGCCTGTTTAATAGTGACAGCAGATTCGTCCGCTTTTCAGGGTCATGCTCAAGGTCAAGGCCATAGCCACCAAGATGGATCCCCGTAAGCACAATTTCTTTGAAACCGCTCGCTGCCATGGCTCTCGCCTGCGCCTCTACCTTTTCCAGGGAAAGGCTCCTGCTTTTGCCTCTTGCATAAGGAATAATGCAGTAGGTGCAAAAGGCTTCGCAGCCGTCCTGAACCTTTAAAAACGCCCTCCTCTTTCCCTTAAAACCATCAAGTCTGGAGACGGATATGGAGGCATGGTCAAAAATATCGCCAACCTCTACCCTTTGTTCCCTGGCCGGGTTTGCCTTATCTATAATTTCAAGCAGCCTGTCCTTTTCGCCGTTGCCGATAAGATAATCGACGCCTTCTATCCTGGAGATCTCTTCAGGGCTTACCTGGGCATAGCAGCCGGTTACCACAACGATTGAATCCGGACTAAGTTTCTTAACCTTCCTGATAAGCTTTCTGGACTGTGCATTTGCGCTGTTGGTAACGGTGCAGGTATTTATTACATAAAGATCTGCAGCTTCAAGTTTACCGGAAACATTATACCCTTTCTTTTCAAGGCCCTCCCACAAGACAGCCGTATCAAAAGAGTTAACCTTGCATCCAAGGGTTATGAGCGATGCATGTTTCATTTAATCGCCCTCTCGATCCATCCGCCGCCTATTACCTCTTCCCCATCATAGAAAACTACAGCCTGCCCCGGAGTAACGGCTCTTACCTTCTCCAGAAACCTGATCTTCACCGATCCCTCATCTTGAGGGCTGAGTATGGCTTTATGATCGTTCAAACTGTATCTTATCTTAACACTGGCCTCAAGCTCACCCTTAAGCCCTTCAATAGATATCCAGTTTGGAGAGGTTGCCATAAGCCCGCCCGATAAAAGGCCTTCCTCATCTCCCACTATGACGCGATTTCCGGCAAGGTCCAGGCCAAGTACATATTGCCGCTTTAAGGAGGATATGCCAAGTCCCCTTCTCTGCCCTATAGTATAGTTGTGGATACCATCGTGAGTTCCCAATATCCTGCCATCTTCAGAAACTATGTCTCCATGTCCGGGCTTAGTCTTATCCACAGATTTCTCAATAAGGGTTGAATAATCGCCATCATCTACAAAGCATATATCCTGACTCTCGTCCTTATCAGCTATACTGATTCCGGCATCCCTGAGCATATCTCTGATTTCATCTTTGCAGAAGCTTCCGACAGGAAAGAGCGTCTTTGAAAGTTGATCCTGAGTCATTGAAAACAAAAAATAACTTTGGTCCTTTGTGGCATCAAGCCCTTTTTTTAAAATATACCTGCCTCTTTTGTCATCATAATCCACCCTTGCGTAATGACCGGTGGCGAGATAATCTGCTCCAAGCTGAGCCGCCTTCTTCATAAGAAGATCAAACTTCATCTCCTGATTACACAGGATGCAGGGATTAGGTGTCTTGCCGGAGCTATAGTCAGTTACAAATGAGGCAATTACCCTGTCTGAAAACTCCTTCTGCATATTCAGCACATAGTATGGAACATCTAATATATCCGCCACGCGCCTTGCATCGTTAAAATCTTCAAGAGAGCAGCAGCCACCCTTCTTTCCGCTAAGTTCATCACTCAGGAGCTTCATTGATATCCCTATGACATCATACCCTTCCCGCTTTAGTATGAGTGCGGCAGCCGAGCTATCCACCCCGCCGCTCATGGCAACAGCTACCCTCTTTTTGGTCTTGTCTCCACTATCCTTCATAAACTCTCTTCAAACATATTCTTCTAATTTAATCTGTTTAATATTGTGGGGAGCACTTCCAGAAACCTTTCAACCTCGTCTATCGTGTTGCCACGACCAAGGCTGATCCTTAAAGTCCCATCTATAGTCTCTTCATCAAGACCCATGGCGCCAAGAACATGGGACCTGCTTATAGCCCCGGAGGCGCATGCAGACCCGGCGGAAAGAGAAAACCCTTCAAGATCAAAGGCGATGATTACAGACTCGGCGCTAATCCCCTTAAATGAAAGACTAAGTGTATTTGGAAGGCTGTCTTCAAAAGAGCCATTAAATACTATCTCTGGAAAAATTCGCTCTATACCATTTTTGAGATATGACTTTAGTTCCTTAAGCCTTGCAGATTCATCCGCAAGAATAGACTTTGAAATAGCAGCAGCCCGGGCCAGCCCCAGGATACCCGGAAGGTTTTCAGTTCCGGCCCTAAGGCCAAACTCCTGCCCACCGCCATGGATTATGGGTGAAATATTAAGCCCTTCTTTTACATAAAGAGCTCCTATCCCCTTCGGAGCATATAACTTATGACCTGCAATGGAGAGCATGTCAAGGCCAAGACTCAAAATATCCACATCGATCTTTCCGACCGCCTGAACGGCATCGCTGTGAAACATTACTCCCCTCTTCCGTGCAATAGCGGCGGCCTCCTTAACAGGGAATATGACGCCCGTCTCGTTATTTGCCATCATAAGAGAAACAAGGGTGGTGTCAGCCCTAATCGATGATTCAAGATCCTCAAGATCAAGGCGCCCCTTACTATCAACTTTAAGGTAGCTTACCCTCCAGCCCTGTTTTTCAAGATATTGAAAGGTTTTCAATATGGATGGATGTTCTACGGTAGAGGTAATTAAGTGGGAGCCCCTGGATTTAAGGGCATAAGCTGCGCCTATGATGGCAAGGTTATTACTTTCAGAGCCGCTGGCAGTGAAGAAAACCTCAGATGCATTGCAGTTTAGAAATAAAGAGAGATCCCGCCTTGCTTCATCTAACGACCTTCGGGCCCTGCGACCGTCTTTATGTATACTTGAGGGGTTGCCGAATAGCTCCCTTGTCGCTTTGTCTACAACATCAGCAACCTCAGGATCAACGGGGGTGGTTGCATTATGATCGAAGTAGACTCTTGAATCATACATCATGCCATAGGGTATTGAGGCATAAATAGTTAAAAAAAGACATCATATGCCTGCGCCGTGAAGGAAACTCTCAAGATCATCCATGTTCTTATCTTTAGCAACAGGTTTTTTAGAAGCTTTCTTGCCTGAAGAGACAGTCATGGAATTCACCTTGGCCTCAAGTTCCTTTACCTGTTCAAATAGACAGGAAATAGCCTTGGCTTCGGGGTCTGGAAGGAGATGATGGTCCATCTTACCCTCGGCCAGATCTCTGTATACCACCCGGCCAGGCACACCTACAACGGTTGAATCAGTGGGAACAGCTTTCACAACGACAGAGCCTGCTCCAATCATAGAATTTCTACCTATGGTAAAGGGACCCAGGATCTTCGCTCCTGCACCTATAACTACATTATCTTCAATCGTGGGGTGCCGCTTTTCCTTCCTCCAGCTCGTTCCGCCAAGTGTAACGCCATGATATATAGTGACATCGTCCTTTATCTCAGCCGTTTCCCCGATAACAACCCCCATACCATGATCAATAAAAAACCTTCTACCTATAGTGGCGCCCGGGTGTATCTCAATGCCTGTAAAAAAACGCGCGACATGTGACAGGAACCTTGCAATTAATTTGAGGTCGGCTTGCCATAATCTGTGGGCAATTCTATGAATTACAAGCGCGTGAATGCCGGGGTAGCATGTAAGCACTTCAACTATATTTCGCGCGGCCGGGTCTCTGTCAAAAACAACAGCCACATCCTCTTTAATTCTCGAAAACATAATTTTTTCTTTTTGCGAAAGGACTAGAGACTGAGTTTTCTCTTCCTTTCACCCCTGAAGAGTTTTATATAAATTGCTCTAAATATAAGCAAAAGGATCAGGCTTAAAAGAATAGTGTAAATAGATGTTCTGACCGGATGAGTCTGAAAAGAATTTTTAAAGTATAGCCTGGCCTTCAGACTGATTGCAGCGCTCCATGACAGGGGAGGCGAAACAAGTTTTACAACGTTATCCTTTACCTTATCGGCGCTCACCTCAACAATAATATAGTTATGGAATGCATCAGCTGAGGCAAGTTCAGAACCTCCACCGCCAGTGACAATATAGGTAGTTCCGGCCCTTGCATCCCTGAAATATGAGGCTATTCCGGCACTAAAGACCATGGAAACATTATACTTCTCAAAGGTTTTGATAAGTCTAAGGTGCTGGCCTCCAAAAAGCATAGGCTGCTTTCTGGCAGGACGGGGATCAAATGCCGGCAGATGCATAAATACAAAAGTATTTAAGGCCTTGTTCAGCATAAGATCATTTTCAAGCCAAAGAAACTGCTCCTCACTTATCCGGCCTTCTCCGTTGCTAAGCACCACAAAATGCGAATTTTTAAAGTCGAATGAGTAATAACTCGCTCCAAGGGCATCTTCATATTCCAGCATTCCACCGTCTTGAAGCTCACTTCTGCCGGCAACGGTAAGAAAAGGGACATTGACTTCGCCTATATCTTTAAGAAATCTGTCATACTCTTTCTTAGACGAATCTTCAAGCATGTCGCCACAGCTTATAGCAAAAAGTGGTTTTCTGTAATTAATGTCGCCAAGGACTCTTTTAAAGACGTGACGCCCCCCCTTGCTTTCACCGAAGACAATGAATTTAAAATTATCATCGGCCAGCTTGGGAGCAAGTTTTAAAGCCCTTACCTTCCTGGCCTCAACGTTAACCTCGAATTTCAGGCTATTACCTTCTTTTACAAGATCGTCACCGGCCCACCCTACAATTTCCGTTATTTCAGCATTAATATTATTAACTGTAAAATCAAAGGTCTTGCCTTCATCGGAGGAGGAGTTATCGATATTGAGAGAAATTTCAAGCCCTTTGGCCCTCACCGATATACTGTTTCCTGAATAGCGATCAATAAATCCACCTGCAACCTTGACACTTGAATCTGCAATATAGATCTCGCTCATCCCGCCTGTTCTCTCCGAATTAAAAAAAGCGCCGACCTTTGTGGGCATTAAAATCAATGTTATGCCAAGAGTTATATTAAAAACTACATTTAGATTCATTAAAAAAAGCCTCCGAATTAACAGAAAATATCTAAAAAATCATTATAATAAATACACTTTAAATGTAAAGATATAAGTTCCTGAGTAAAACAAGCAATAAAAAACTAAAACCGGGCAACCTGATCTTACAAGATCCTTCCCGTCAAGATCTAAGCAGCAAATCTATCCCTTTAAGCTGCCGAAGAAGAGGTTTGAGGTCATCAATAGGAAGTGAATTAGGGCCATCACAAAGTGCCTTATCCGGATTTTCGTGGACTTCCATAAATATGCCATCCACTCCTGCGGCAACAGCGGCCCTTGCAAGAGGCGCAACAAACTCTCTTTGCCCGCCAGATGATGTGCCGGCGCCTCCAGGAAGCTGTACGGAATGGGTTGCGTCAAAAACTACAGGGTATCCAAAGTCGCGCATAATCGGAAAGGCTCTCATATCTGTTACTAGATTATTATAGCCGAAAGACACTCCACGCTCGGTGAGGATAATTTTTTCATTACCTGTCGAAGCTGCCTTGGATATTACATTCTTCATATCCCAAGGCGCCATAAACTGACCTTTTTTCAGATTGACAATCGTACCGCTTGCTGCGGCTTCAACAACCATATCTGTCTGGCGACATAAAAACGCCGGTATCTGCATTATGTCCAGGACCCTGGATGCAGGCTCGATTTCCTCAAAACGGTGGATATCGGAAAGAATGGGAAGCCCCAGATCATCCTTCACCCTTGCAAGGATATCAAGCCCCTTATCAAGACCGGGACCACGATAGGAATCAACGGAGCTTCTATTTGCCTTGTCATATGAAGCCTTGAATATTAAAGGCATATTGAGATCCTCTGTAATATCCTTTAATCTCCTGGCCCCATTGAGCGTATCCCTTTCATTTTCTATAACACAGGGGCCGGCGATAAGAAACAAGGGAGAGCCGCCGCCCAATGTCAGACCTTTTAAAGATATTCCCTTTCTCACTTTGATCTCTCTTTTGCATACAGATTAGATGCCTTAATAAAATCGGCAAAAAGCGGATGCGGATCAACAGGCCTTGATTTGAATTCAGGATGGAACTGGCAGGCAACAAACCATGGATGCGCCGGTATCTCTACAATCTCTACAAGTTTCTCTTCCTCATAAATACCGCTTACTATCATACCCCTTTCTTCAATTTTACTGCGGTAGCTGTTGTTGAATTCATAACGATGGCGATGACGCTCGGATATCTCAGCCATGCCGTAGGCGCTATAAGCGGCAGTCCCCTCAGTGAGTCTGCATGGATAAGCGCCCAGCCTCATAGTGCCTCCCATATCCTTGAGCTTCTTTTGCGATTCCATCAGATTGATGACCGGGTCTTTAGTCTCTTCATCAAACTCAACGCTGTTTGCTTTTTTAAGGCCACAAACATTCCTGACAAATTCGACGACGGAAAGCTGCATTCCAAGACATATTCCCAAGAAGGGAATATTGTTTTCCCTTGCATGCCTTATGACCTCTATCTTCCCCTCTACGCCTCGCGTGCCGAAGCCGCCTGGAACGAGTATTCCGTCTACTGAAACCAGAAGATCTGCAATCCCCTTTTTTTCAATCTCTTCCGTGTCAACGTATTCCAGCTTTACACTGCAATCATTTGCTATACCTCCATGAATAAGAGCCTCATTCAAACTCTTATATGATTCGGTAAGCTCTACATATTTGCCGGCAATTGCGATGGTTACTTCCGATGCAGGCGATGAAATTTTCCTGTAAATATCCTTCCATTCATCAAGACGGGGCTGACCCGTCCATATATTTAATTTCTTCACAATCTTTGCATCAAGGCCTTCCTCATGAAAGAAGGTGGGCACTCTGTATATGTTATCTACATCAACGGCCGATATTACAGCGTCTTTTTCGACATTACAAAAAAGGGCAATCTTTTCCTTCATATCATTGGGCAGCATCCTGTCGGTTCTGCAAAGAAGAATATCAGGCTGAATACCTATCTCTCTTAGCTCCTTGACCGAGTGCTGAGTAGGCTTGGTCTTCAGCTCGCCGGCGGTGGAGATATAGGGTACAAGGGTCAAGTGGATATAAAGGACATTATCTTCACCCACGTCAAATCTAAACTGCCTTATCGCCTCAAGGAAGGGAAGTGATTCGATATCGCCGACCGTTCCTCCAACCTCTACAATTACGATATCATGCCCTGCGGCAACCTCTTTAATCCTCTTTTTAATCTCATCGGTAATATGAGGGATTACCTGCACGGTACCGCCCAGATAGTCTCCCCGCCTTTCTCTTGTTATGACCGTATCGTAGACCTGTCCCGTTGTAAAATTATTCTTTTTACCCATGCGGGTCGATGTATATCTTTCATAGTGACCAAGATCAAGATCTGTCTCAGCGCCATCATCGGTAACAAATACCTCTCCGTGCTGAAGCGGGCTCATTGTGCCGGGATCAACATTGATATAGGGATCAAGCTTTTGCATCGTAACCTTAAGCCCTCTGGCCTCCATAAGAGCCCCTATTGAAGCCGCCGCCAGGCCTTTTCCCAGTGAGGAAACAACCCCTCCCGTAACAAATATATATTTCTTAGGTTTATTCATATTCTCTGGATATCTCCTTCAATATTTCTTCTGCCTTTATAAGATCTTGAGGTTCGTCCACTCCGATTGTATCGTATTCAGTTGTAACAACTTTTATCCTGTAACCATTCTCAAGAACTCTTAGCTGCTCCAGCTTTTCAGCGTTTTCAAGAGGAGTGCTGGCCATCCCGGCAAAGTGCGTCAAAAAATCACGTCTGTATACATAAAGTCCAATATGTTTGTAATATACGGGGACATGAGAGCCCCTGTCTTCATCCCTGTTAAACGGTATGGCATGGCGTGAGAAGTATAAAGCAAAATCATCCCTATCTACAACAACCTTAACAACGGAAGAAGAAGTTATTTCATCTACGTCTCTAATTCGATGTTTCAAGGTAGACATGGCTGCCGAAGGAGCGTCTCTAAGCGCCTCTACAGCAGCTTCGATCATCCGGGGATAGATTAAAGGCTCATCACCCTGGACATTCACAATCAGGTCAGAATCAAGACCTGCGGCCGCCTCGGCCAACCGGTCAGTCCCCGTTGCATGACCGGATGAGGTCATAAGAACCCTGCCTCCAAAACTCTTTACCGCATCAAAAATCCTGTCATCATCGGTTGCGACAATTACGCTATCTACCCCTTTAGCCCTGAGGCTTCTCTCATAGACATGCTGGATCATCGGCTTACCGAGAAGTATTGCCAAAGGCTTGCCCTCAAAACGGGTTGAGGCATACCTTGCAGGTATTACAACGGTAACCTTCAATGATTAACCCTTATCAAGCCGGGCAAAGAATCAAATAGAAAAGGGAACATGGTTCAGGCCCTCACCTTCATCAATTCCAAACATTATATTCATATTCTGAACCGCCTGACCGGCTGCGCCCTTGACAAGATTATCTATCACCGAAACAATAACAACCCTGCCGGTTCTCTCATCGACCTTCAATCCGATATCGCAATAATTACTGCCCCTTACATTTGCCGTATCGGGATAACTTCCCTCAGGGTAAATCCTTACAAATGTCTCTTTGTGGTAAAAATCTTCAAGAATTTTCAGAAGATCTTTAGTTGATAAATTATTCTTAAGCTTGGCCGTTATAGTGCTGCAAATCCCCCTGTTCATGGGAATAAGGTGGGGAGTAAAACTGATCAGCAACTCTTCGCCTGCGGCAAGGCTTAAGAGTTCTTCAATCTCCGGCGTATGACGATGTTCGCCTACCTTATACGCCTTAAAACTGTCATTTACTTCACAATAAATATTAGAAACAATTGCGCTCCTACCTGCCCCGCTTGCGCCTGATGCCGAATTTACAACAACGCTTTCGTTTACAATGCGGTCCTCTTTGATAAGAGGCATGAGAGGCAAAATAACGCTGGTTGGATAACATCCGGGGTTTGCCACAAGCCTGGCATTGGCAATCCTTTCCCTGTTTAGCTCCGGCAGGCCGTAAACCGTTTCTTTCAGCAGCTCAGGACAACTGTGCCCGCCATACCACTGCTCATATGTAGAAAGAGATGAAAACCTGAAATCGGCGCTTAAATCAATAACCTTAAGGCCTTCAGTTAATAGCGAGGCAACAACATCCATGGCTGAGCCATGGGGCAACGCAACAAAAACCAGATCGGCCTTTGTTGAAATAGCTGTCGCATCAAACTCTTCCGTCTTGAGCGAAACTATACCTTTAAAGGATGGAAATATTTCTGAAAATAAGGTGGCGGGGTTGCTTCTCGAAGTGATGGCCGTCAACTCGACATCTTTATGCGTGGAAAGTATCCTGACAAGTTCAAGGCCGGTATATCCCGTAGCCCCGACAACAGCAGCCCTAATCATTTTAAACTCCGAAATATATACAAAAAAGGGGAGGCCTGATGACCTCCCCTTGAAAAACTTTTCCTAACAGACTATCGCTTAGAGAACTGGAAGCTCTTTCTCGCCTTTTTACGGCCGTATTTCTTTCTTTCTTTTATTCTGGAATCTCTGGTAGTATAGCCGGCTTTCTTAAGAATTGCCCTAAGCTCCGGATCATGCTCTAAAAGCGCCTTAGTAATACCATGCTTTATAGCGCCCGCCTGACCTGCAACACCGCCACCGCAAACATTAATTGCCATTTCAAAGTTATCGAGATTATTGGTAAGGGCAAGAGGCTGCTTTACAATCACCCTCAAAATCTCAGTACCAAAATAGTCGTCAAGAGGCCTCTTGTTTACGGTGATGCCCCCTTTACCTTTCTTCATCATTACTCTGGCGACGGAACACTTCCTTCTACCGGTCGCTCTCAATACCATATCAGCCATTTTTCTCCTCAATCAACATTATAAACATAAATCTGGCAATACTATAAACTTACCACCTGGGGCTGCTGAGCTTCATGCGGATGCTTGCTGCCCGAATACACCTTAAGCTTACCCATAAACTGCTTACGCAATTTGTTCTTGGGAAGCATGCCCTTAACGGCTTCAGAAACAAGCTTTACCGGCTCCTTTTCAAGAAGCTTTTCCGCCGTAATCCCCTTAATACCACCCGGGAAACCGGTGTGATGATAATAAACCTTATCAGCCATTTTATTACCGGTCAGCTTTATTTTTTCCGCATTTACAACAACAACAAAATCACCCGTATCAAGATGCGGCGTAAAAACAGGCTTGTTCTTTCCTCTCAATATATCCGCTATCTCAGTTGCAATACGGCCAAGAACCTTGCCGTCGGCATCAACAAGACGCCAGTTTCTTTCAATCTCTTCACTCTTAGGTATATATGTCTTCATTTTAAGGTCCCTTTTGCTAGCTAAATAAAAAAAGGAATATATCCAATTTCCCGTCTTTTGTCAAGAATTTTCTACTCTTAAAATAACATTCAACAAGGTCGATTCGGCCTCTCAAAAACAATATCAATAAAGCTCCTTCCTTTTTGAAGAAGAGGCGATCCCCATCATCTCTCTATATTTCGTAACGGTCCTCCTTGCTATTTTAATATTTACCTTTTTCAGAAGTTCAACTATAGCCTGATCGCTAAAAGGTTTTTTACTGTTTTCACCGGCTATTATGAGCCGGATCTTTTCCTTTACACTTTCAGAGGCGATATCATCCCCTTCTCCGCGACCAATGGCGCTGTTAAAAAAGAACTTCAGCTCAAAAACCCCATGGGATGTATGCACATACTTATTATTTGTCACCCTGCTTATGGTTGATTCATGCATCTCTATACTGTCGGCAACATCCCTTAGCACCAGAGGTTTCAGGAATTCCACGCCCTTATCGAAGAAGTCCCTTTGGAACTCAAGGATGCTCTCCATAACCTTATAAATGGTCCTTTGTCTTTGATGTATGCTTTTTATAAGCCACATAGCAGAGCGTATCTTATCTTGTATATATTCCTTCGCCTCGCCCTTTTTGGCACTATTTTCCATTATGCTTTTATAATAGCTGCTTACCCTGAGCCTTGGCATACCTTCGTCATTTTGAACAATTACATACTCACCATCCATTTTATAGACATAAAGGTCGGGAATAACATATTGAACATTATCTTCAAAAAAAGGCCTGCCGGGCCGCGGCTCCATTCCCGATATTATCTTAACCGCTGCAACCACCTCATCACTAGTGGCTCCCGTCTCCTTTGCAATCGGCCCAAGTTTTCTTTTTTCTATATCTCCCAGATGATTTTTTATTATCTCCCCAACAAGGGTATCCGCAACGCCAAGCGTTTCCGCCTGTTTTAAAAGGCACTCCTTTAGATCTCTCGACGCGACCCCAAGTGGATCAAAATCACGGACAACTGCAACAACCTTCTCAACCTCATCAACTGAAGCTTTAGCCGCCTCAGCTATCTCCAGATCTGTCACCTTGAGATAACCATCCTCCGCAATATTGCCTATGACAAACTCGGCGATCTCACACTGTCTTTCATCAAAAGAGGACATCTTTACCTGCCATCTCAAATAATCGACAAGCGTTCCCTTGTTCTTCAAGGTATTTTCGTAAGAGGGCATCTCTTCACTTTCAAAAGAGGTCGAACGATATTCATTGCTGCTATAGCTATCGAGATATTGATCCCAATCTATATCATTTTCAGCCGCATTGTCAGAGGAGACATCTTCAGTCACCTCCTCCATAACTTTTTCTTTCGCCTCGGCCGCCTCATCCCTCGGTTCGGGTGAATATTCCTGCTCAGTCACCTCTTCAAGGGCCGGATTAATCTCCATCTCCTCGTTAACAGCATCAATCATATCGAGTCTAGACATCTGCAACAGCTTTATAGCCTGTTGCAGCTGAGGAGTCATGACCAGCTGCTGAGATAGCTTTAATACCTGTCTAATTTCCATAATGAGGGCTCATAAGCTTAAGGTTTCCCTGTTAAAGTGTGAATTTCTCTCCAAGATATATCTTTCGCGCCTTTTCGCTCTTAACTATAACATCGGGCGGGCCCGACTCAAGAATCTTCCCTTGATTTACAACGTATGCCCTGTCGCAAACACCTAGCGTCTCTCTCACATTATGATCTGAGATGATAACGCCGATGCCTCTTTCTTTAAGCTGCACTATAATATTTTGTATATCTATCACGGCTATCGGGTCTATACCGGCAAAGGGCTCATCAAGTAAAATAAAGGAGGGCGATGTAACTAGCGCCCTTGCTATCTCGACTCTTCTTCTTTCTCCGCCGGACAAAGCAAAACCATAACTGTCAGAAATATGAGTTACCCTGAAATCATTGAGAAGGGCATTTAACCTTTCTTCCATTTCAGGCTTTGTCAGATCAAGAGTTTCCAGGATTGCCAGTATATTTTCCCTGACGGTAAGTTTTCTAAATATAGAGGGTTCCTGAGGCAGATAGCCGATACCCTTTCTCGCCCTCTTATACATGGGAAGAGCAGTTATGTCATCATCCTCGAACCTTACCTCTCCTCCATCCGGCTTTACGAGCCCAACCATCATATAAAAAGTGGTCGTCTTGCCAGCTCCATTTGGCCCCAGAAGTCCTACAACCTCGGCAGAGGAAACCTCTATATCGATTCCATCGACAACCCTTCGCTTCTTGTATGACTTTGTGAGGCCTCTTACTTCAAGCTTTGCCATTTAATTAAGTATTTACCCTCATAAAGAAGGAGCCTTGATATTTTTATCTTCTTTGGGGCTAATGACAATACTGGCGCCTTCGACATCCATCCTGTCGCTGCCGCCGAATATTGTAATAACCTGCCCCGTTACGACATCCCCATCCTTCCATACGCGGGGTTCTCCACTCATAACAATTTTTTGCTCATCAGGGTAAAAGATCGCCGTCTCGCATACCCCCACCCTGTCCTGCTGATTAATTTTAACATTGCCCGAGGCTACAATCTTTTCAACGGCATCCTTTCCGTCGTAATAAACCTTTAAGGAATCCGATATTATGTTGCCATCCTTATGTCTTGCCACGACACTTCCCTTAAATGTAACAAGGCCCGCCTTCTTATTGGCCACAAGGCGATCCGAGGTAATCTTGATAGGGCCGCTGCCCGCCCCCGCAACCTCTGCAGCTAAAGAATCCCCGGACAAAAAGAAGGAGAAAAAAACAATGATCACCCCAATGAGGACAAAAGCCCCCCTAAGCGCCTTAGTCAAAGCCGACCTCACTTCCTGAAACATTAAAAAAGGCCACAACATCTTTATTGATGTAGTAGGTCTCATTTTCTATATCGAGCCGCATACCAGAGCCCCTGATAATAAAATTCCTGCCCCTGATACTGATAGGATCATCGGTTGTAACAAGCTTAGGCCCACTCACATATCTTAGCGATTCACTTTTAAAATCGTGGCCCTCCGGTGAACGAGCCACCACATCCCCCTCAATCAAGAGATCATTCGTGCTTGTGTCTATTATACCATGCCTGCCTTCTATCTTCGTCTCCTTGCCGTCCGCTCCAAAGAAAACCATCTCAGGCCTTTCTAAATCCGCCATATTATCATCCTTGAAGTAAGACGCGCTTTCGGCCTTAACGTCAGTCACCTTATCATTCCCCTTCATCTCGACGAAATGTGGCAAGACCATGGAATAATCAGCTCCTGGTACAGTAAGGGGCGGCGAAGAAGCGGGCTTTTCATCCGAACCTTCCGTATTAAACAAAACAGAGGCGATGGCAATTAGCGCAAGAACGAGAAAGACGGTAAATACTGATGTGAGCCTCTTCATAAAAGAAACAATATCATATTAAAGAAGCTCAAGTAAAGAAAACGGGTACTAATTTTGCATACCTGCATAAAAAAAAAGAAGAATAGAAGACAGGCCGAGAAAAAAGGCTGGAAAAAATTAAATATATCTTTTCATAATATCATCCCAAAGTCCCTGACCTTTCAGAACGAGTTCAACAACTTCCCGGACAGCTCCTCTGCCGCCACCTAGAACGGTAACATGATCAACAAAGGGCTTTAAGGACTCAGATGCATCCGCCACGGCAACAGAAAAGCCCGCCCGATTAAGCACAGGCAGGTCAACAATATCATCCCCTATGTAGGCGACCTCGTCATCCTTAAGACCTTCATCGGCAAGAATCTCACTATAGGCATCCATCTTGACCTTCATGCCCTGATAAAGTATCTCTATGCCAAGCTCTGCTGCTCTATGCTTTACGACCTCCGACTTCCTGCCTGTAATGATGCCGACCTTTATACCGGCGCGCTGAAGAAGTTTAATACCGTGGCCATCCCTTACATGAAATGTCTTGGCCTCTACACCATTATTATCAATCGTTATACCGCCATCTGTGAGAACACCGTCAACATCCATCAAGAGCAGTTTAATCGGTCTGATCTTTTCCCTCATTTCAATATTAGACATAATCAAATAATTCCAGATTTTAGAAGATCATGAAGATGAATAATCCCGGCAGGTCTTCCGCTTCCATCGGGCTCAACAAAGAGAACGCTGATCTTTTCCTCATCCATAAAACCAAGAGCCTTTGCAGCAAGCGCATCTGCCGATATGGTTTTCGGCTGCCTCGTCATGATATCCGAGGCCGTTTCATCGATAATATTGCCGTCTCTTTCAAGGGCGCGCCTCAAGTCACCATCTGTAACGACTCCAACAAAATCATTACCCTTTGAAAGCACGGCAGTTACGCCAAAACCCTTTGAAGTCATCTCAAGTATGGTTTCCTTAACCGAGCTGGTTTCATCCACGACAGGAACCCTGTCGCCGGAATGCATAATATCGGACACCTTCATAAGAAGGCTTTTACCTAGAGAACCGGCGGGATGAAAGAGGGCAAAGTCTTCCTCCTTAAAGCCCCGCCTATACATGAGGGCTACGGCAAGAGCGTCTCCGAGCGCCAGGGTAGCCGTTGTGCTTGCCGTTGGCGCAAGGCCAAGGGGACATGCCTCCTCCTTTACAGCCACATTCAGGAATATATCGCCCCTTTTTGCGAGGGTGGACTGGGGATTACCGGAAACCGTAATCAGATCAAGGCCAAGCCTCCTTATTACGGGAAGTATCCTTACTACCTCTTCAGTCTCTCCGCTGTTTGACACGGCGATAACGACATCTCCCTTGGCAAGCATGCCAAGGTCGCCATGAACGCCTTCAGCCGGATGAAGAAAAAAAGCCGGCGTCCCGGTACTCGCCATGGTAGAGGCGATCTTCTGACAGACAAGACCCGATTTACCCATGCCGGTAATTACGACCTTACCCGTGCATTCAAACATCTTCTCAACTGCATCTTCAAAGCTTGCGCCTATGCCGTCCATTAGGGCCAGAACGGCGTCAGCCTCGACCTTTAAAACCCTTTTCGCCTCTTCAATTACCGACATACATAAACTCCACTAGTGATGCCTCCACGCTTGAAAGCAGGGGGCCGTGACAAACTACGCCCCGATAATATCAAATGAAGCGATAAAGGGAAAGGCAAAAGGAAGGAAGAGTCTTATCATGCAAAATGTTAAGAGAATTCCTTATCCAAGCGCATAAATGCGCTCATCCCAACTTCCAAAATAAAGCACTCCATCTGCAATATGGGGGGACGACTCAATAATCTCTCCCGTCTTCAGGCTCCATAGTTCTTTGCCACTTTCAATAGAGAGCGCATATAGCTTACAATCATGTCCGCCAAAGTAAACCATATCGCCTGCCACGGAAGGAGACGAACTTATCCAGTCACCCGTCTCAAATCGCCAGCGCTCTTGCCCTGTATTTCTATCCAGTGAATATAAAAACCGATCGCCACTGCCGGTAAAGACAGATTCATCCGTAACGGCCGGAGAGGATGTGATCTTACCGCCAGTTTCAATATGCCATAGCAGAGTTCCTGATTTTGCATCAAGGGCATAGATAAAACAGTCATTACTACCGAAGTAGGCCACATCGCCGAACAGGGCCGGGCTTGACATGACTCCTCCATCCGTCTTAAATCTCCATACTTCACTTCCATCTTCAGCCGACAAGGCGTATAGGTGATGATCCCAGCTACCTATATAAACAAGTCCATTAAAAACAGACGGGGAGGAGTCTACGCTGCCGCCTGCATAAAAGCTCCATATCTCTTCCCCCGTTTTTGCGTCAAGACAATAGATGTAGCCGTCAAAACTTCCAAAACAGACCTTCCCATCCCATATGGCGGGAGAGGATTTAATGTTGTCCCCCGTCTCAAATTTCCAGCAAAGCTTTCCGTCACAAACATTTAGCGCGTAAAAAAAACCGTCAAAGCTACCGAAGTAAACGAGATCATCAAAAACCGCCGCAGTTGATTTCACCCTTTCCGAGGCATTAAAGCTCCAGAGTTTAGTACCTTTATTTTTATCAATGGCATAAAGGTTTTCATCATTACTGCCAGCTATAAGCATATCTTTGTATATGACGGGTGAGGTCTGTATTATACCCTCCGTCGCAAAGGTCCATTTTTTTTTAAAGCCAGGCCCTACAGGCTTTGATTGATAAACACCTGTTCTATTACTATTATTCCGAAACATTAAACTGCACCCCTTAAAATTAAAGTTTTGCCTGTCAACAATGCACCCTATTTTCTTGACAAGGAGACCTCTTTTTTGTAAAGTATCCCTCTTTCACGGCGGTGTAGCTCAGATGGTTAGAGCATACGGCTCATATCCGTAGTGTCCGGGGTTCAATTCCCTGCACCGCCACCATTTCAACCTCTCCACCTGTTCCACTACAGCCCAAATCTATCTATTATCAACGGCATCTTCCTTAGCGTTAGTAAGGCAACTCAGGCCGGTCCATATCAGTCCTCTTGCTTAAATGAATTATCCTTTTTCCCTGTAAAATGATTAATTAAAAAATCTTCATCTGCCGGGGAAAGGTCAAAGCGAATACTGGCCTCATCAACAATCTTCAGGCTGAACTCCCCCTGCCGGGAGATCCATTTGACCGCCTTTCTGAGGTCCTCCTTATCGGGAAGTAAAGGGTTGTTGCTCATGGTTCCTCCTTTTGCCGTCCCTGACGGGAGATGGCTAAGCATTTTTATGTTTACCTTACTTTTAGTTTATCAGGCCCTGCTTGCTGCATAATAAACCTGATACCGTCTAATGACAAGTGGTGAGCCGTCTTAAAGAAAGGATCTTGACGCGACAAATTTTGTTATAATGCGGCGCAATTATAGATATCACCTGTCTCCCTTATGAAAGGGACACTGAATGTCTCACAGACAGGGTCTTATTCTGCTTGTGTTTATCACTGCGGGAGTTATTTCGGAAGTTGCGGCGCCTTTGGCCTTCCGCCGGAAGCATATTATTGCTGATTGCTGTTGACTGTTTTATGGATGGGTTCAGAATAGGCATTAATGCCCGGGCAATGCCGTGGCGGGAATATGCCTGCCGAAGGGTTCCATATTTTAGGCTCTTGCCTTATGCAATCAGGAACTGCCTCACTCCTCTCCCGTCTTAAACTTGCCGATCGCCTCGCCGAGGAGGTCGGCAAGTGTCACCAGGTCTCTGGAAATCTCCTTCATCAGCCCAACGCTGTAGATAGACATTGCCGTAATCTCCTTGATCTCGGCGATGGCTGTTACAACCTCGTTCGTCCCCTTCGCCTCCACCTGCGTCGATTGATCGATGGAGTTGACCATATCCTGGATATTCCTGATGGCGGAAGTAATCGCCTTACCTCCTTCTATCTGTTCCCTCGTAGCCTTCTTCACGTGGGTAGCTGCATTTTTCATCCTCTCCGAGGCGCCTGCAATATTCTCATTCCCCCTGTCCTGAGCCTCAATCGATTTGAAGACCTCCCGGAACATGCCGGTCATCTTCTTAACCGCCTTGCTCACCTGATGGCTCACCGCCCTTTGTTCAGTCGCTTCCCGCGCAATCTGCGCAACCATCTCCTTCGATGAATCGGCGCTCGCCATTATCTTGTCGAGCGCCGCACCTGCAACGCCGGAGCGCTCCACTCCCAGCCGGACGCTATCTCCTCCTATCATCACCACCTTTACCGCCCGATCCACCTCAGACTGCAGCGCCCCGATGACAGCTCCGATCTCTCCAGTGGCATCTATCGTCTGGTTGGCAAGCTTCTTGATTTGATCGGCCACGACAGCAAAACCCTTCCCATGCTCGCCCGCCTCTGCAGCTATAATGGAGGCATTAAGGGCGAGGAGGTTGGTCCGGTCCGCCACCTCATTGATAACATTCACTATCTGACCGATGTCCTGTGATCTCTCGCCCAGGCTCATGATCACCTCTACAGACTCGTCGACTGACTTCTTGATCCCTTCCATGGAGGCCATCGTCTCCTTAACCGCCTGGCTACCCGCTCCAGCATCCTCGAATGTCTGCTCCGACAACTCGGCCGTAGCCTTTATGCGCCTTTCTATCTCTTCCGCCGATGCATCGATATTAGATACGGCCTTGGCCGTATCTGCCGTGTAGGTGGATAACTCCGACATATGGTCTGTAATAGACTTGGAAGATATGAGCATCTTTGAGATGGAAGATGAGACCTCCTCAACCGTATCAAACAGTTCCCCGGCAATGGCCGCCACCTGACTGATCGAAGCTGCTATCATAGCCGTCGAAGACGATGCTTCATCTGCAGAACCTGTCAGCCTGGAAATATCTTCGGCAATCTCTTTCAATGCCTTCGTCATACGTTCTATAGAGTCAGAGGTTTTGTCTATTGAGCTGGCCTGAATGGCCGCCCCTTCCGCTATGTCATCAGCCGTAAGAGAGGTCTTATCGGAAACCTCGATTATATTGAAGGCGCTTTTTAGAATATCACTGATCATGACCTTGAGATTCCCACTCATCCGATTCATCGCATCGGCCATATTTCCTATTTCATCGCCGCTTTGCACCTCCATCACCCGGGTCAGGTCGCCCGATGCTATAACCTCCAGATTCCGGCTCATATTTTCGATGGGGCTGATAACCAGCTTATTGACGGACCACAGTGCAACAAATGCAATGATGAGCGCCGACGCCAGCAACCAGATCTGGAGTTGTTCAAGCGAATGGACCCTCTCATCCGCCTCGGCCTGAAAGAGGCCAGTGGCATCGTTCATCTTTGCCAGGAGCAGCTTGCCTTTGTCGTCTATGAAACGGAGCGCATTGCGGAATTCTAGCGACCTGACGGAGACATCCTCACTCAGGACAATGAACAGATTCTTCTTGAAGGTGGTCCAGAGTTTTGATGTCTCATTGAATAGGGCGAGAAGCTCTTTATTTTGAGTACCACGGAGTTTCACCACCCCCGCGCCGCCGCCCTTCGTCTCTCCTCCTTCCTTCAACGCAAAAAGGGTCCTTTCAAAGAGGGCCATCGTCTCAGAAAGGTTCTTTCTCTCATTCGCCACAAAGCCGTAAAGAGGAAGGCTTATGCTGATAGCGCCCCTCACGTCGCCCAGCTTATAGCCATGTGCCTCGTCACCGGGGTAAGCTTTCCGGATATAGAGAGGTATCTTCTCCTTATTGCCGTGACAGGCGAGACAGGCATTGATGATGACAAGGCGTTTCATATACCTGAACTGCTTTTCACCATCATTCGAAAGGATGGACTTGAACTCATCAAGACCCGGCTCTTTTTCAAACCTCTCCAGCACCGTTCGCTCGAAATCATCGGGAGCGTTTTCCGGATTTCTGAGCCTTAGGCTCGTCTGCCTGACCACTATTTCCTCCGCTCCGGCAAGCGAACTCTGGCCCTCCTCCGAAATGAGAGAGCGGTCATACTCGCTTTTGTATTTAAGGGCGTCCGCCTTGTTCGTAGAGGCGATTTTTATTCCCATATGTTCGCTGCTTTCAAGAATCTGTGCAACAATCCCCTTCGCCTTGTCCACCGTTTCCAGCTCCCTGGCAATGGCAATTGCCTCTTTCGACATTTTCTGGATGAGCATCCTCTGCCGACCTGCCAGATTAACGGTGAGGGCGCTCGCTTCCTGCAAACGGTTAACCCGGAAGGTGGCTATAATTATGAAGAGAATAAAGGCGAGGAACGCCCCTATCATGATGGATAGTTTTATCTTAACGGAAAAACCGCTTATTTGCATGTTAGTCTCTTTTTCAATTGGAATACAGTCTCATTTTAAAAACAGATTCAAGTCTATAAAATAACAACAGATAAATCAAAAGGTATTCTTGTGAAGAGAAAGAAATAGTTGCGTGGGAAGAAAGTTAGGTATTGTGTCCCCCCAAACCCAAAAAATTTCCCGAATAGGCCACAATGCGTTTTCGCCGCCTGGTGAATGCAGTTGTTATGTTTCTTTGTTGTAAACTATGAGGTTTTTCAAGCCATTCCTGATGAATTCCTCATTGTATTTTACTGCGATTTCATCTTCCTTTGTAAGTCGCTCGAACAGGTCCATTGCTTTGATTTTTTCCACACCTAATTCTTGCAATAAATCCCGTTGCGCCAAGCGTGTGCAAAGTTTATCCCAAAATGATTCTTCCTCAAATTCCTCGACGAATGACATGAAAGTTTCTGCATCTTCGTACTCACGCGTTTGGGAATACTTGTCGTTGTTTTTGTCATGCGCGATTAAATTTTCAAATCCAAAATCCTTAGCGTACGAAAGAATTTTTTGCTCAATTTGTTCATGCGGTTCAGAACTGGGATCATCTCCCATTTTGTGGGAATTCATTATCCATTCGGCTATTGTAATGAGGTCAAGAAGTGACCTGTATTCCTTTTTTGTAAAATGAATTTTCATATGATGCCTGAGTTATTGATGAAACATAACGCTGAGTTGAGCCGCTTGGCGGCTCGAACGACTGGTTGGAAGACCTATTCAGCGGACTGCCTCACTAAATGCTTGACTGACCACCGTTTTACCTGTCTTGATTTATACCAATAGATATTATACAATAATATTATTATCCTGGCAAAGATGGAGGTTAAATTATGCAAAAAAATACCAGCGTAACTATAGGTGCGCACTATGAAAAATTTATTTCTCAGCAGGTCGCCCAAGGCCGTTTTGGTTCAACTAGCGAAGCGATACGGGCCGGACTCCGGCTGTTGGAGGAACGGGAAACCAAGCTATCCCTGTTACGTCGCGCACTTGTCGAGGGGGAAGAAAGCGGGAAAGCTGTGTATTCTCTTAAGGGGTTAATTGATGAGCTTGATGACGAAGGGCTCAAGTGATGCCCTCTTTTATCATCACAAACATGGCCAAAGCCGACTTGAAAGATATAGGCCGCTACACGCAAGAGCATTGGGGACGCGACCAGCGCGATCAATATCTGACCATGATAGATGTATATTTTCATCAGTTGGCGGCCAATCCTCTCAAAGGAAAGAACTGTAACGAGATTCGGGAGGGCTACCGTAAACTCAACGCAGGCAGCCATGTGATTTTTTACCGTCAAACGCTTGCTGATACGATAGAGATTGTCCGCGTTCTTCACGGACGAATGGACATAGAAACGAGGCTTGCTGCGCCGTAAGACGACAATGTTACAGACAGTGAAGACTTCACGATTTTTTATGTTAGGTCTATTTGGCGCCCAATTTCTCTCTTATTTTTTTGTATTCTAACCCCTCAAGCTTCATGTAAATATGGACTGCCTTATGGCAATTAGGGCACAACAACGCAAAATCAGACAGTTGCACGGTATAAGCGGATGAATACGTGGATATTGGAACTTTGTGGTGTGCCTCAATACATTTTACGCCATACCGGGATAAAAGGGGCAATCTAAAAGGTCGCTGTCCCCGGTTACTTGGAGCATGTGCTTATTATAAAAAAATCAATCACTGCTATGACACTCTCATCCACCAAACCGCGCGGCTAAACCAGTGAGAGTTTTATTCTCTGCAATCTCATCATGCGGTATCAGCAGGTAGCGCCACCGCTTACCGCCATAGGCGCTCGCATGGTCCGATGCATTGACACACCATTTGATCGCCACTTCCTTTTTTGCAATGACAATCGGATCATCAAGTTCCTTGCGCATTTTTGGTTCGAGCATGTAGATCGTGTCGGCCGTCTCGGCCACGAAGTCCGGTTGGTATTCCAGATGATCCGCCCCTGACTTGTAGTAGATCTGGAACTGC